>DATBUG010000221.1:0-4409 GCA_036516315.1 Citricoccus sp. | reverse complement strand
CGGGCATCATCGCCTCGATCATCCACCGCCCGCACTGCACGTCCTGGGCGGCCTCCCCGCCACCCACCTGGGGGCTGTACACGGTGAACAGGCCCCGGGCGGTGTCCGCCTCGAACTGCGGATCCGGTCCCACGAAGCGCATCAGTCCGGCCCGGGCCAGGGCGAGCAGCTGCTCCACGCGCACCAGCGGCGGACCGGAGGCCAGGCCCTCGACCAGGGCCTCGAACCATCCGGTCACGTCCCGGTGGCGGGAGGCGTCGCTGATGCGCCCCTGCGCGACCAGCCTCTTCACCTCCAGCCGGGCGGCGTGCAGCGTGCCGATCGCCACCATCAACGGGGACTCCTCCCCTGCCCCGGCCTCGGCGCAGACCCCGGCCAGGAAGCCGGCGACCTCCCGCTGGTAGTCCTCCCCGGAGTCGAACACCTGGTGCTCGAAGGGCCTGGCGAGGGTGCGGATGTCCAGGAACGGCATGCCCGGCTGGTACTCGTGGAGCAGGTCCTGGGCGTGGCGCGCGGTCAGCGGCTCGCCGCGTTCGGTGCCCTCGAGCAGTCCGACCAGGGCCGCGAGGAACTCACCGGCCCGCTCGGCACCGCCCAGCACCTCCGGCCGCGTCCGGGCCAGGGTGAAGTAGTAGGCGCGCACCACGTCCCGGTGGATCAGCGGCCACAGGTGGGCCATGAAGTCCAGTTCCCGGTGCTCCTCCTGCAGGCGGTGCACTTCCTCCGGCACGAGGTACTTCAGGGACACCGCGTGCGGGACGAAGGAGTCCAGTTCGGCCTTCGGCAGGTAGCACAACCCCCGCCGCGAGCCCGGGTGCAGGACCGGTTCCCGCCCGGAGGGCTCGTAGCGCAGCGCCTGACCGGGGCCGCCGCCGGTCGGCATGAAGCGGCCGCCGCGGCCCAGGGTCAGCTGGGCCATGCCGTCGAAGAAGTTCAGCCCCATGCCGCGCACCAGCACGTCCTCTCCGGCCGGCACGGCGTCCCAGTCGACCTCGGCGGGCAGGTCGGGGGCGCGGTAGCGCAGGCCCAGCTCCTCGGCGGCCTCCTGCAGCACCTGCTGTTCCCGGCTCAGCCGGGCCGGGACGTGCCCCAGGCCCAGGACCACGGCGTCCGCCTCCAGCGTCCGCCCGTCCGCCAGGCCCAGGCGGGCCCGGCCCCCGGTGCCGGGGTCCAGGTGGACCACCTCGGCCTGTTCCCAGCGCAGGGTCCCGACGGCGTCCGTGGCTTCGAGCGCCTCGGTCACCTCCCGGTAGAGGTCGGCCAGATAGCGGCCGTACACCGCCCGCTGCGGATAGTCCACGCGGTCCAGGTCCCCGGCCCGGCCCGGGTGGGTCATCCGCCACTGGTCGAAGGTCAGTCCCACGGACGAGGCATGCAGCCCGGGCGTGCCGGCGGCCGCCGCCGTCGGGAAGAAGGAGGGGGTGTTCATCAGCAGCCACGGGGACTGGTCCGTGCGCCACACCAATCCGGGCCCGGGCCGGTGCGGGTCGAACACCACCACGTCCACCGGACCACCGGCGCCCTCCCCGCCGGACTCCAGGACCTCCTCGACCACCGCGAGCAGCCGCTCCAGGAACGAGGTCCCCCGGGGCCCGGCGCCCACCACGGCGATCAGGGGCCGGTCCGGGACGGTGGGGGTGGGCGGCATGGGCGGTGTCCTTTCGGCCGGAGGCGGATCCCCCTAGCTTAAGTGGACCGGACGGCCGGCCGAGTCCGTGGTCTGATGGGACCATGGCGATGACACCACCCGTGACCAGCACCGATGACGAGTTCCTCTGGCTCGAGGACATCCACGGCGAGCGCCCCCTGCAGTGGGTGCGGGAGCAGAACGCACGCACCGAGGCGCGCCTGGACACGGAGGGGTTCCGCCGCCTGCAGGCGCAAGTGATCGACGTGCTGGATGCCCCGGACCGCATCCCCCACGTCAGCAAGCGCGGGCCGATGTACTACAACTTCTGGCGGGACGCGCAGAATCCCCGGGGCTTGTGGCGGCGGACCGACTGGGACTCCTACCTGGCCGGCCGGCCGGACTGGGAGGTACTGCTGGACGTGGACCGGCTCGCCGAGCAGGAGGGCACGCCCTGGGTCTTCGCCGGTGCGCGCTTGCTGCGCCCGGAGTGGGACCGGGCCCTGGTGCGCCTGTCCCCGGACGGGGGCGACGCGGTGGCGGTGCGCGAGTTCGACCTGCCCACCCGGTCTTTCCTGTCCGGCCCCGGTCAGGCCGGTGCACAGGCTGCAGGGCAGGGGACGAGTCAGGCCGCGGAGCAGGCCGGGACGGGTTTCAGCCTGCCCGTGGCCAAGACGCAGGCCTCCTGGATCGACCGGGACCACCTCCTCGTGGGGACCGTGACCGACACCCGTCCCGGTGAGGGTGACGCCACCCGCTCGTCCTACGCGAGCACGCTGCGGGTGCTGGCCCGCGGGCAGTCCCTGGAGGAGGCGGAGACGGTGTTCACCGTGGACCCGGACCACGTGGCGGCCTTCGGCGGGCACGACATGACCCCCGGCTGGGAGCGCACCGTGGCGATCGACGCGATCGACTTCTACCGGTCCACCACGTGGTTGCGGGACCCGGACGCCACCGGACCGCGGCCGGGCTGGCGGCTCGTGGACGTGCCCGAGGACGCCGAGGTGGAGGTGCACCGGCAGTGGCTGGTGCTGTTCCTGAAGTCTGACTGGCAGCGCACCCGCCGGGACGGGTCCACGGCCCACCACCGGTCCGGATCCCTGCTGGTGTGCACGGTGGCCGGGTACCTGGACGGCACCGAGGACCCCGAACCGGCTTTCGTCCCGGCCCCCGAGGCCACCCTGTCCTCGTGGACCTGGACGCGCTCGCACCTGGTGCTGACGGTGCTGCGCCACGTGGCGTCCTCGGTGCTGGTGCTGCCCCAGCCGGCCCTGGGCACCCGTCAGGCCGCCTCGGCCGCGCGGCCCCTGGAGCTCGAGGCGCCCAACCCGGCCGATCCCTACCTGACCCTCTCGGTGGCGGCCGTGGACGATGAGGACAACGAGTGCGGTGACGACCTGTGGATCACTGCCACCGGCGCCCTGACCCCGCCGACCCTGTTGCGGGCGAGCCTGCCGGCCGGCCCGGAGACCCCTCCGGCAGGGACGAAAACCGCGGACGGTGGGCATCCCGGCGCCGGGGCCGGCGTCGTGCCCGAGTTGGTGACTGTGCGCACCGCCCCGCACCGCTTCGAGGCCGCCGGGTTGTCCGTGCAGCAGTTCTTTGCCCGGTCCGCGGACGGCACCCGGGTGCCGTACTTCCAGGTGGGACCGGCCCAGCTGGAGCACGACGGGCGCAACCCCGTGGTGATGGACGGCTACGGCGGTTTCCTGGCCTCCAAGCTGCCGGCCTACTCCGGTGTCTACGGCCTGGGCTGGCTCACGCGCGTCAACGACGCCGGCCGCAGCGGCGTCCACGTGATCGCCAACATCCGCGGCGGCGGCGAGTACGGCCCGGACTGGCACCGCGCGGCACTGCGGGAGAACCGCCACCGCGCCTACGAGGACTTCGCGGCTGTGGCCGAGGACCTCGTGCGCCGCGGGGTGACCGGCCGCGCCCACCTGGCGGCCACCGGCCGCTCGAACGGCGGGCTGTTGATGGGCGTGATGGCCACCCGCTACGCCGGGCTGTTCGGCGCCCTGAGCTGCGGGGTGCCGCTGCTGGACATGCGCCGGTACACGGTGCTGTCCGCCGGGCACAGCTGGATCGCCGAGTACGGGGACCCCGACGACGCGGACCAGTGGGAGTCGCTGCGGACCTTCTCGCCGTACCACCTGCTGCTGGACGCCCCGGTGGACGGCGCGGCGTCCGGCCGGGACGGTGCGGGCGAGGGCACGGGCCACCCCGACCTGCTGGTCTGGACGGCGACCTCCGACGACCGGGTCGGGCCGGTGCAGGCGCGCAAGATGGCGGCGCGGATGGAGCGGCTCGGGGTGCCCAACGTGTGGTTCCACGAGGACCTCGAGGGCGGCCACGCCGGGGCGAGCGACAACCGCCAGGCCGCCGCGATGCACGCCCGGTCCCTGGAGTTCCTCTGGCAGGCGGTCGGTAACGGGGACCGGGGCCGGGCGGACGGTCACACGCTTTGATATCCGCGGGCCGGGACGGCTACCATGGCACGGTTACCGGTTGACAGGCCGGTGACCGGAGGAGACGTGCCAGAGCGGCCGAATGGACTTCACTGCTAATGAAGGGCCCGGCGAAAGCTGGGCCGGGGGTTCGAATCCCCCCGTCTCCGCCCCGCAGATGCCGCGGGCCCGGATTCCGGGTCCCGCGGCATCTCTCGTCTCAGGCCCCGTTTCCCGCCTCGTCCGGTCCCTCACTGCACAGTCCGCGTCACGCGTCGCTGCCTCGGCGCCGCGCTGTTGTGTTCCTCGCCGATAGTGCACGAGCCCGGGCGGGG
>DATBUG010000220.1:0-2990 GCA_036516315.1 Citricoccus sp. | reverse complement strand
CTGCATGTGGCCGACCTCCATGTAGACCCGTGCCCCGTCTTCGGCCTCCGGCTGCGGGGGCAGCGGGAACAGGGTGGTGATCGGCCGGGACTGCAGCAACCACAGGGTGCCCTCGGCGTCGTAGGCGAACTCGATGTCCTGCGGCGCACCGAGCGCGTGCTGCACCCGCTGGCCGGTCGCGCGCAGCTCGGCCAGTTGGTCCAGGGACAGGCACCCGTGCGCCTGGTCCGCCGGAACGGGGCCGTGGCCGGGCAGCACGTAGTGGTCGGTGTCCATGGTGCCGTCCACCACCCCCGTGCCCAGGCCCGCGACGGCGTCGATCACCGTCTCGGTACGGGTGCCCGTGAGGGGGTTGGCCGTGAACATCACCCCGGCGGCGGAGGGGGCCACCATCTCCTGCACGACGACGGCCATCGCTAGGTCCTCCTCGTCCAGACCCTGCGCGGCCCGGTAGACGACGGCGCGCTCGCTGTGCAGCGAGTCCCAGCACCGCCGGATGGCGGCGAACAACGCGTCCTCGCCGGTGACGTCCAATATGGTGTCCTGTTGCCCGGCGAAGCTGGCGCCGGGCAGGTCCTCGGCCGTGGCGCTGGAGCGCACGGCGACCGGTCCGCCGCCGAGCGCACGGTAGGCGGCGCGGACCGCGTCCTGAGGCACGGTTCCGGCACGGTACGCCTCGGTGGTCAGGCAGAACCCTTTCGGGACCCACTCGCCGGCCGCGCTCAGGGCTGCCAGGCCCGCGGCCTTGCCGCCGACGAGCGGGGCCATCTCCGGGGCGATGTCTGAAAGCTGGATGACGTCCACGGGGTGCCTCCTGGGTGCCCGGTGCGGGTGGGCGGGCGGTGGGTGACGAGGTGGGTGAGAAGTGGGACCTGGTGTCCGGGCCGGTCCCGGACGGGGCGGCAGGCCTGCCGGGCACGGTGCTGCCGATGATCGATCGCCGTGGCGAGACCGGTCAAGGGCCCCGGTGCCTCTCCGGGACACCGGTGGCCCCTCCGCCCCGTAGCCGAGACCGTGAGAAACTGTCCAGTCAGAGGGGAGAATTGCATGAAGGACACACACTATGGCGGGCGGTAAGGGAACCGGTTCGTCACGGCCGATCGACCACGGGCAGCCGCACCCTGCCCTGGACCGCTTCCGCGCCCAGCCCATGCCCGACGAACGCCTGCTCATCATCCGTGCCCCCGGGGGCACGGGGGCGGAATGGTTCGCCAGCGGGTGGGTGGCCCGTGGGGGCACGGCCTCCGCGGGCGACCAACACCACGGGCCCGCGGACCGGGTTCTGCAGTGGGACAGCGAGACCGAGGACGCCGAGACGCTCACCTGGCGCGCCGGGCAGTGCCTGGCGGCGTCGGAGGGGCCGGTCGCCGTGGTGGCCGGACCCAACGCGCCCATCCATGACGTGGCGGCCGTCCACCCGTGCCGCCTTGCGGACGCCACGGACCTGCTGCTGACACCCGAGGAGATCGGGACGCTGCTGGCGCGGAGCACCGGCACACCCGGTCGGTCCTCCGCGGCTCTGGGCCGGCCGGCGCCGGCGGACCCGGCCGAGCTCTACCGCCTCACCGGAGGCTGGCTCGCGGCCATCCAGGCGCTGCAGGCCTCCTCGCGCTACCCGCGTCTGGCGCGGCAGTCGCTGACGGCGCCCCTGCTGCGGTGGCTGCGGGCCCGCGACCCGCTGGGTTACCTGGCCGAGGCGGCGTTCCTGCCGGAGTACACCGAGGCGGTCCTGGACCAGTACCTGCCGGCCCACGGTGGCCCCCCGCCGAGCCTGCGCGAACTGGCCACCGAGGGACTGATCCGGCCAGACGAGGCCGGGGACTGGTTCATGCCCGACCTCGTGCGGGACACCATCACGGACTGTCTGCGGGAGAAGATGCCGGAACGCGTGGACGGGATGGTGCGCGCCGCGGTCGAGGCCGTGGACCGCGCCGGACGGATCGGCGTCGCCGTGGACACGGCCCTCAAGCGCCGGGCGTGGGCCCCCATGGAGACCGTGCTGGCGAACCGGGCGGCGGAACTGTTCACCACGGACGCCCGCCACCTGCGGGCGCTGCTGTCCCGGATCCCGGAACCCGTGCTGGCCCAGATGGACCACCTCCGCGCCGCCCTGCGGATCCTGGCCTCGGCCGGCCCCGAGGGGATGTCCCTGCCGCTGCCGAGCGTGGAACCGGACCTGCGCCGGGACCGGACGGCAACCCGCCTGCGCGAGCGGGCCGCCCGCAAGTACCGGGATCCCAACGGGAGGGCCGTGGCATACGGCGTGGTGGAGATCAGCTACCTGCGGGTCTCCGGCCACTACGAGGCGGCCGCCGAGGCCGCGCTCCAGTTGCGGCAGGCCGTGCGCGGTGCCCTGGACTCCGGCCCCCTGAACCTGCCGCTGGCCAGCATCGCCGAACTGCATGCCGGTCTGTGCCTGCACCTGGCCGACCGGCTCGGGGAGGCCGGCCTGGCCTACACCAGCGCCCTGGACCTGGCCCGTCACGGCAACCACGCGTACCTTCAGGCCGATGCCCTCTCGAAGCTGGCGTTGCTCTCGGTGCACCAGGCCGAGTACCTGCCCGCCCGCGCTTGGCTGGAACAGCAGGAAGGACCGTTGTCCCAGGTCGGCTGGGGCCGTGGCATGGTCAGCCGGGCCGGGGACCTCGCCCGGGCCTGGTGCGCGCTGGCAGAACTGGACCTGGACGGGGCCGCCGCCGTCCTGGACCGCCTGCCCGCGGAACCGGACACGGATGAGCTCTGGTCCGCGCACGCCCACGTGCTGGCCCTGTTGTGGACCCTGCAGGGGGACCCGGGTTCGGCCCGGCGGTTGGTACGGATCATGCGCCGGGACCGTCCGTATGCCTCCCGGGCACCCCTGGCGGACCGATTGCTGACCGAGGCGCAGCACTACGCCGAATTCGTGACCGGCCGGTCCCGGGAGATCCCCGGGTGGGACCGGAACCCGATCCTGGCGAATCTGGAGGCGTGCCGGTGCCTCGGCAGCGGTT
>DATBUG010000219.1:0-1632 GCA_036516315.1 Citricoccus sp. | reverse complement strand
AGCGTTGAGAGATGTGCCGGCCCACCCCTGCTCGGACCGTCCCCGGTCGTCACAGCAGCACCGTCCGCCGTCCGTGATGGAATACACGGCGCGAGACTCCCGAGGGACGGTGCTGGTGGGGGAGTCCCGCTGTACTCCTGCTAGATCACGAATGGATCACGAAGCAGGACTGAATCCAGTGAAAAGCATCAGGACGATAACGTCAAATCCTGGCGCGCGCTCTCATCCGATTCTCATGGATCACGGCGTGAGCGCACGCGTGCTCCAGGCACCCTACGCGGGGCGGGCGGCCACGGGAAGGTCCCGGTCACGCCCGTAGGCGCGCCGATCTCACCGTACAGATGTCGTGATACTGCCCCGGGCGGATCAATCCGTTGAAATCGTGCCGTGATCTTCGCCACGGCGCGGCTCGTCGAGCACGGCGCGCATCGACTCCAGGCCGAACTGGTCGACGGCGGCCCGGGCGCTGACGGGGCCGGCGTCGGGGTCCGCGCCGGCGTCCAGCAGCGCGCGCACCGACTCCTCGTTCTGGACGAAGACGGCGCAGGCCAGCGCCGACTGGCCCCGCCGGTTCAGCCGGTGGACGTCCGCGCCGCGCTCGAGGAGCGCGTGGACCAGTGCGGGGTGGTTGTTGTAGGTGGCCAGGATGAGCAGCGTGTCGCCGTTGTGGTTGGCCAGGTTGACGGGCACCCCCTGGTCCACCGCGGACAGCAGTGGCTCCGCGTGGCCGGCCCGGGCCATGTCGAACAGCGAGTTGAGGAACTCGAGCTCCTCGTCGGTCAGTTGCGGCGGGGCCGCCGGCGTGTCCTGAGCCTGCTCGTGGGTCGCCGGCTGCGGCCGGTTCTCGTCCTGGGGGCCTGGGGTGTGGCTGGTCATGGGTCCACAGTACGGTGAAGGGCAGGTGCGCGCGTGGCGGGCGTGCCGGAGGTCCGCCCCCGAAGTCGATGCGGCGCCTTGCATAAATATGTAGACTCTTGCATAGAGTCCATCGGGGCCGGTCCGTCGCGGCGCCGGCCCACCCCTGCAGGAGACCTTGAGGAGTACGCAATGAGTGAACGCATCGTCCTGGCCTATTCGGGCGGACTGGACACGTCCGTGGCGATCGGCTGGATCGCCGAGGCCACCGGGGCCGAGGTGATCGCCGTGGCCGTGGACGTGGGCCAGGGCGGCGAGGACCTCGAGACCGTGCGCCAGCGCGCCCTGGACTGCGGTGCCGTGGAGGCCTACGTGGCGGATGCCCGGGACGAGTTCGCGGAGCAGTACTGCATGCCCACGCTCAAGGCCAACGGGCTGTACATGGATGCGTACCCGCTGGTCTCGGCCATCTCCCGCCCTGTGATCGTGCGCCACCTCGTGGCCGCCGCTCGTCAGTTCGGCGCCTCGACCGTGGCCCATGGCTGCACGGGCAAGGGCAACGACCAGGTGCGTTTCGAGGTGGGCATCCAGACTCTCGGCCCGGACCTGAAGTGCATCGCCCCGGTCCGTGACCTGGCCCTGACCCGGGACAAGGCCATCGAGTACGCCGAGCGCAACGAGCTGCCGATCGTCACCACCAAGAAGAACCCCTTCTCGATCGACCAGAACGTCTGGGGCCGTGCCGTGGAGACCGGCTTCCTGGAGGACATCTGGAAC
>DATBUG010000218.1:0-7396 GCA_036516315.1 Citricoccus sp. | reverse complement strand
ACCGCCAACCTGGTGGACCCGGAGACCAAGGAACCGGTCCTGCCGGCGTACGAGGTCCACGACGTCGGCGGCGTGCGCGTCGCCGTCATCGGCGCCGTCACGAACGACCTGTACGCCACCACCACCGGCGCGGGCCTGCAGAGCAACACGGTCATCGACCTCGTCGAGAGCGTCAACACCGTCGCCACCGGGCTGGAGGCCACCGACGCTGCCGACGTGATCGTGGCCGCCTATCACGAGGGCTCACCGGCCGGCGGTGCGACGCCGCTGGAGGAGGCGACGGCGGCCTCCGAGACGTTCGGGCGCATCGTCCACGGCACCGACCCCGCGGTGGACGTCATCTTCACCGGCCACACCCACCAGGCCTACCTGTACGACACCGTCGTGGCCGACACCGCCCGCCCGGTCCTGCAGACCGGCCAGTCGGGGAACCTGCTGGGAGCCGTCGAGCTGACCCTCGACGCCGGGACGCACGAGGTGGTGTCCTACGAGGCCGAGCTCGTGGACCGGGTGTCTACCGTGGACGAGCAGGGCGCCTTCGACCCGGCGGCCTTCGAGGCGCTCACGGCCGAGTTCAGTGACGTGACCGCCGAGGTCCACGCCGTGGAACGGGCCGCCGTGGCCGAGTTCGGACAGCTGCAGGGCACCGTGGTCGGCTCCATCGACGCCTCCATCACCACCGACTACCGCGTCCGGATCGCCGAGGACGGCACCTGGCGCGCCGGCGGGACGCGGCGGCAGGAGACGACCCTGGGCAACTGGGCGGCCGAGGCGGTCAAGGACCGGGTCGCCCTGGCGAACCAGGACGTCGACCTGGGCGTGGTCAACGCCGGTGGGCTACGGGCGGAACTGCTGTTCGACCGGTTCACCGGGGGCGGCACCTTCCCGGCGAAGGAGCCCGCCCTGCACGGGCAGGTGACCCTCGGCGAGGTGCTGGACCTCGCCCCGTTCGGCAACACCCTGGTCTCCTTCGACCTGCCCGGGTCCTCGATCGAACAGGTCCTGGAGGAGAACTGGCGGGACGGGACCAAGGCCCAGCACCTGGGCTGGTCGGGTGGGCTGACCTACACCTATGACGAGTCCCGCGGGCAGGGGGACAAGGTCACCGGCGTCTGGATCGACGGCGAACCGCTGGACCCCGAGCGGATGTACACCGTGGCCACCCTGTCCTTCCTCGCGGACGACTCCTGGGTCGGCACCGGGAACGAGGCCCCCGACGGCTACGAGGGCTTCGCCGTCGGGCGGCAGGACTTCACCGACCTGGGGATCACGGACCACCAGGCCTACCGGGAGTACATCGAGGCCCAGACCGCCGCGAGCGGGGACATCCGCCCGGACTTCGCCAAGAAGTCCGTGGAGGTCACCGGAGCGCCGGCCACCGTGCGGGCCGGTGAACCGCTCGGGCTCGCGCTGGGCGACCTCGAGCTCGACTCGGACGGCGCCGGTGAGGCCACCGCGGTCACCGTCGCCTACCGGGACGCCGCCGGGACGCTCAGCGCGCTCGGCGAGGTCCCGGTCGCGGCACAGGGCGAGTCGGCCGACCTGTCCGGCGTCGTCCTGCCCGGGACCATCGCGACCGGGCAGGGCGTGCTCGTCGCCACGGTCCAGTACGACGACCGGTACTCCACCACCACCGAGGTGCGCCTCGCCCTCACTGTCGAGGCACCGCCCGGGACCTGACCCGCGCCAGCGCCCCGCACGCAAACCGGAAGGACCGACCCGTGCCCACCCAGACCACCGTCCGGCTGGCCGTGGCGGGAGCCTGCCTGGCCCTGGCCACGGCCGCCGGCGTGCTCCTGGTCCGGTCGGGCCCGGACGACGAGTCCACGATCACCCCGATCGCCGATATCCAGGGCGAGGGAGCCGCCACGGAGCTGGCCGGGAGGACCGTCACGACCCGCGGGGTGGTCACGGCCGTCTACCCGACCGGTGGGCTGGGCGGTTACTACCTCCAGGCGGCCGGGTCCGGCGGGGACCACGATGAGACGCCGGGGGCCTCGGACGCGGTGTTCGTGGCCTCGCGCGGGACCGCGGACGAGGTCGCCCCGGGGGACCACGTCCAGGTGACGGGCACGGTGGACGAACACCACTCCCTGACCCAGCTGAGCGTGGACGGCACCGGGCTGGAGGTCCTCGCCGAGACCGCCGAGGCGCCGGAACCCACGCCGGTGGACTTCCCGGCGGACGAGGGCACCCGGGAGGCCCACGAGGGCATGCTGGTGGACGTCTCCGCCACCGCCTGGGCCGTGACGGACCACCATGACCTCAACGCCTACGGATCCCTCGGCCTGGCCCCGGGCCCGGACCCCCTGCCCAACCCGACCTCCGTGGCCGACCCCGGCGGCGCGGCCCGCGCCGTCCGGGCCGAGAACGCCGGCAAGCTCGTGGTGCTCGACGACGGCGCCGCGACGAACTTCCTGCGCGCCCCGGGCAACCGGGGCACCCTGCCCTACCTCGACGGCGACGCCCCGGTACGGGTGGGCGCACCGGTGACGTTCACCCGCCCCGTCGTCCTCGACTATCGCCACGAGGCCTGGACGTTCCAGCCCACCGGCCCCCTCACCGACGGCACGGCCGAACAGGTCCAGCCGGTCACCATCGGGGACAGCCGGCCCGCCGAGGCCACCCCTCAGGACGTGGGTGGGGACCTCACGCTGGCCAGCTTCAACGTGCTGAACTACTTCACCACCCTGGGCGAGGAGTTCGCCGGCTGCCGCGCCTACGAGGACCGCGAGGGCAACCCCGTCACCACGAACGGCTGTGCTCCCCGCGGAGCCTTCGACCGGCCGAACCTCGAGCGCCAGCAGGCCAAGATCGTGCGAGCGATCAACGGCCTGGACGCCTCCGTCGTCGCCCTCGAGGAAATCGAGAACGGCGTGCACTTCGGCACGGACCGGGACGAGGCGCTCGCGGCGCTCGTGCGCGCCCTCAATGAGGACGCGGGCACCGGCAGGTGGGCCTACGTCGAGTCCCCGGACCGGCGGCCCCCGGTGCAGGAGGAGGACGTGATCCGCACGGCGTTCATCTACCAGCCGGCCGAGGTCCGGCCCGCCGGCGCCTCCGTCATCCTGACCGGGGCGGAGGCGTTCCGCAACGCCCGCGAGCCCCTCGCCCAACTCTTCCGGGCCGTGGAGGACGGCGCCGGCGTCGAGGGCACGGAGTTCCTGGCCATCGCCAACCACTTCAAGTCCAAGGGGTCCGGCTCCGGGCCCGGCAACGAGGACACCGGTGACGGGCAGGGTGCCGCCAACGCCGACCGCGTCGCCCAGGCTGAGGCCCTCGTGGACTTCGCGCAGGACCTCGGCGCCTCCCGTGGGGCGGAACGGATCTTCCTGGTGGGGGACTTCAACGCCTACGAGCGGGAGGACCCGATCTCCGTCCTCGAGGAGGCCGGGTACGCCAGCCAGGGGGCGAGGTCCGCCGGGGAGTACTCCTACGCCTTCGACGGGTCCGTGGGCTCCCTGGACGGAATCTTCGCCTCACCGGCCGCGGCCGAGGCCGTGACCGGGGTGGATGTCTGGATGATCAACGCCAACGAGCCCGTGGCCCTGGAGTACTCGCGCTACAACTACACCGCCGAGCGGTTGTACGCCGCCGACCAGTGGCGCTCCTCGGACCACAACCCGATCCTCGTCGGGATCGACCTGGGCCTCTAGGTCACAAGGCTGGGGCCGCATGCCGGTCCGCCACGTCCTGGGCAAGCTCCCGGATGCGTGCGCGTGCGGCGCCCGGGGCAACCACCTCGATGTGGTCGCCGAACTGCAGGAGCTGGCGCACCGACTCGAGGTCGGAGTACCGGATGACGGCGGTGCACCACCCCGCCTGGGCGTCGGAGACCTCGTCGATGCGGCGCCCCAGGACGCGCCGTGCGAGGTCGAGCCGGCTCTCCCGGAGGCGCACAGTGACGCGGAGACGGCCCGGGGCCTCGGTGCGCTCCCGCAGCGTGTCCCACACGGTGCGCAGGGTCTGACCGGGGCGGAGGAGGGCCGGCGCGTCGAGCGCCTCGTAGGCCACCAGCCGTTCCAGGGCGAACATCCGGCCGGTGCCGCGGTCGTCCGCGACGAGGTACCAGCGCCCTGACTTGACGACGAGCCCGTAGGGGTCGACCACCCGGGCGCTCGCCTGCGGCTCGGCGCTGCGCCGGTAATGGATGCGCAACCGGCGTCGATGACGCAGCACCGAGGCCAGCTCGGCGACGTCGACCTCCACCCCGGGGCCGGCCAGCCACCCGGTGCCGTCGACCAGGACCAGCTCGGCCAGGCGGGGCCCCTCGGGCGCTCCGGCGGTCGCGCCCTGCCGGGACGCGATCTTGCGCGCGGCGGATTCCTGCGCGGCGGACAGGCCCAGGTGCTCCAGGGGAGCGGTGTCCAGGCCGGCGACGGCGAGGGCCTCCAGCTCCGGAGGGTCGAGCTGGGCGGCATTGAGGCGTGCCCCGGGGAGCAGGACGATCCCGCCGTTCCGGCCGCGCTCGGCATACACCGGCACGCCTGCCGTCGACAACGCCTCGACGTCCCGCAGCACCGTTCTCCGGGACACCTCCAGGCGCTCGGCCAGTTCCGTGGTGGTCACACGCTGGCGGGTCTGCAGCAACAGCATCAGGTGCAACAGCCTCGAGGCCCTCATGCCGGCCATCATCCCAGAAAAGATGACAGGTCCTGGCGTGTATCAGCGGTCCACTGGTGCGGTACCGAGTACCCACGACGTGAGGAGGGTTCCATGCCCGCACCCAACCTGTTCCTGGTCTACGTTCGCGACGCTGAGGCTGCCACGGCCTTCTACAGCGCCCTGTTCGAGATCGAACCGACGTTCACCAGCCCGCGCTATGTGGCGTTCGAGGTGGCTCCCGGCGTCCTGTTCGCCCTCTGGACCGGACGCAGCGAGCACGCCCACCCGGGCACGGAGCGCACGAGCGAACTCGGGCTGATGGTGCCGGGGCCGGCCTCCGCGGTCGACGAGACCTTCGCGCGGTGGCTCGCCCGGGGCGCCCGCGTCGTCGAGGAGCCCTACGACGACGTCTTCGGCCGGACCTTCGTGGTCGCGGACCCCGACGGCAACCTCATCCGGGTCTCCCCGGTGGACTGACCGTCAGGGGACCCGGACGGGTGCCACGCCGCGGTCCGTGCTGCGGCCCCCGTGGCCCTGGGCGATGATGATGACCTGCAGGATGGCCGCCACCACGGCCGCGATGCCGAAGGCGACGAAGAGCGACCCGGCCCCGTAGCCGTTGTTCAGCAGGAACCCGGCCACCAGCGGGGCGGTCACGGCACCCAGCCGGCCCACGCCCAGGGCCCAGCCCAGGGCGGTGCCGCGCAGGTACCCGGGGTAGTGGTTGCTCACGGCGGCGATGATCAGGCACTGGGTGCCGTGGGTGCCCACGCCCGCGATCATGAGGATGACGTACACCAGCCACACCGGCGGGGAGAACAGTAGGGCCAGCAGCGCCACGCCGGCCAGCGCGGCGGCCGCCCCGCCGGACCGCACGGCCCCGTAGCGGTCACCGGCCCAGGCGGTGATGATGGAGCCAAGGACCGCGCCGATGTTCAGCGAGAGTGAGAAGGTCAGCGCCGAGCCGAGGTTGTAGCCCAGGGACTCCATGGCCCGCGGAAGCCACGTGCCCAGCCCGTACCAGGCGAACAGTGTGGCCAGTGTCGCCAGGGCGAACATGACCGAGACCAGCAGGTACGGCGGCCGTAGCAATCCGGCGAAGCCGCCGGTGCGGGCCGGGGCGTCCGCTCCACCGGCGGCCGGACCGGAGGCACGCGCGCCCGCGCGCTCCTCCGAGGCGAGCGTCTCCGGCAGGAACGCGAAGCCCAGGGGGACCACGACCACCAGGGCGATCGCGGCGACCAGGAACATGGCCGGCCACCCCAGGGCGGGGATCACGGGGATGCCGATGAGCGCGGCGAGCGAACCGCCGATCGGCACGCCGGACATCATCAGCGTGGCGATCGAGGACCGCCAGCGGTGCGGCACGAGCTCGGCCACCATGGCGTTGGCGGAGGGGACGAGCCCGCCCAGCCCGATGCCGGCCACGAGCCGGAACAGGCCGAACATCCAGGCGCTGGGGGCGAAGGCACACAGGATGGTGAACACCGAGAAGGTGATCGCGCACGCCAGGATGGTCCGGCGCCGGCCGAGCGCATCGGCCAGGCGGCCGGCGAACAGGGCACCGATCATCATGCCCACGAAGGCCATCGAGCCCACCACGCCCAGGCCGGCGTCCGTCAGGCCCCAGTCGGTGTCCTGCACCAGGGATGTCTGCACCGTGCCGAACACGATGAGGTCGTAGCCGTCGAACACCACGAGCAGCCAGCACACGAGCACGGCGATGGTGGACTGGCGGCGGGTCAACGCGCCGGAGGAGCGGGGCGCGCTGGTGGACGCCCGGCCGGTGGCGGGGCTGGGACGGTCGGGCGTGGGCTGGGTCATGGCTTCAAGAGTGAGGCACGTTACGGGAAAAGTGCCAGAATGATCTGCTGTGCAGAACAAGACGCCGCTGCGGCAGCCCCCGAAGTACCCCGTCGAGTCGGTGGACCACGCCCTGGCGCTGATGGAGATGGTGCGCGACTACGGACGGGTGCGGATCAGCGTGGCCGCCCGCCTGCTGGGGGTGTCGGTGTCCACGGCGCACCGGTTGATGGCCATGCTGGTCTACCGCGGCTACGCCGTGCAGGACCACACCCGCCGCTACGTGCCGGGCCCGGCCATGGGGTTGCAGCCGGCCGGGGTGAACTGGACGGCTGAGCTGCGCCGCCGCGCCCACCCGTACCTGGAGGACCTGGCGCACGCGACCGGGGAGACCACCAACCTCCTGGTCCTGGACGGCACCGACGTGCGCTTCATGGCCTCCGTCGAGGGTCACCACCCCGTGCGGGTGGGGGACCGGCAGGGGGTGGTCCTGCCGGCGGCGGGCGTCTCCGCCGGCAAGGCGCTGCTGTCCGCGATGGACCCGGCCGACGTCGAGCGCGCCTACCGGCGCGCGGCGGAGCGGGGCGGACGCCGGTTCGACGCACGGGCGCACGCGCGGCTGGCCACGGAGCTGGACGCCGTGCGCCTGCGGGGATTCGCCTCGAACGACGAGGGCACGGAGGAGGGCATCAGTGCCGTCGGGATCGCCGTGCGGGACGGCGCCGGGACCGCCGTAGCCGGGTTGAGCGTGGCGGTGCCGCAGCAGCGGTACCGCCACGCCCTCGAGGCTGGCCTGGTCGACCGGCTGGTCCGGGCCCGCGGGGCGCTGGAGGCGCACCTCGCCGATTTCCGGGCCGGGCCCTAGTCCTGCCGCCCGTCCAGGTGCTCGCGGATCTCCACCGCGTCCTCGGCCACCTCGGCCGCGGTCGCCGCGGAGGGCTCGGTCACCGGAACGGACCCGGTGAGGGTCGGGGGAGGGGTCAGCACG
>DATBUG010000217.1:0-8262 GCA_036516315.1 Citricoccus sp. | reverse complement strand
TCGGCCGCCAAGGCACCGGCCGTGGCGGCAGAGGCCGCCCCGGTCGCCTCCGCGGCCCCGGTCACCCCCGCTGCCCCGGTCGCGCAACCGGCCGTGGAGCAGGCCGCCGCTGAGGCTTCCGCGGAGCGCGTCGTCGCGGTCGCCGAGGATGTCAACCGCACGCTCGCCGAGCTGACCGGCCGGGCCGCGGAGCGCTTCGAGGAGCAGGCCGAGCGCGTGGGCCGGATGGCCCAGGACGTCGCGGAGCGCGCCGGCCAGGGGCGCGAGCACTTCCAGGAGTTCAGCGCTGCGCTGGCCGAGACCACCAAGGCCGGCGGGCGCGTCGCCGTGGACACCTACGAGGTGGCCGCGCGCGGCGTCCTGGGCCTGCAGCGGGACCTCGTCGGTGCCGCCCAGGTCCCGTGGGTCCGCGAGGCCGCCGCCACCCAGGTGCGCTTCGCCGAGGACGTGACCGAGGCCTGGACCAAGGCCGCCCGGTCGCTGCTGAAGTGATCTGACGGGGGCGATCAGTCGCCCCGCGAGGGGCCCTGCCGTGCGCGGCGGGGCCCCTCATCGTGTTCCGGCCGGGAGCGTTCCGGCCCGGAGGTGTTTCCGGTCAAGAAGGGCAGGATCATGTCGCGGCAGGGCCGCCGAATGCCCGCGAACTAGAAGAGCACGCGCGAAATTGACTACCATGGCGTGATGGCGATCACCTCCATCGGTTCAGACGCTCCAGCTCCGGCGCCCCCCGCGGGGCGCGCCGCGTCCGGGGCCGCCGCCGAGGACCTCGACCCCGTGGTCCTGGGCCGTCGACTGCGGCACCTGCGCAAGGAGTCCGGGCTGACCCTGGACCAGGCCGCCGAGGCCGTCGGGGCCACCGGTTCACACCTGTCGCTGATCGAGAACGGCAAGCGCGAACCACGGCTGTCCCTGCTCTCCCGGCTCGCCGCCCTGCACGGGACCACGGTCGAGGACCTGCTGGCCACGGAGGCGCCCAGCCGCCGGGCGGCACTGGAGATCGCCGTGGAGAAGGCCCAGCGCTCCGAGTACTACGCCAGCCTGGGGCTGCCCCAGATCAAGATCTCTCCCCGCACGCCCACCGAGGTGCTGGAGGTCATCGCCGGGCTGGAGGCGGAGCTGAACCGCCGGATGGAGGAGCAGGCCGCCACCCCGGAGGAGGCCCGCCGGGCGAACACCGAGCTGCGCCAGGAGATGAAGGAGCGCAACAACCACTACCCGGAGCTGGAACGCCAGGCGCAGGAGCTGCTGGACGCCGTGGGGCATTCCGGGGGGCCGCTGAGCCACCACGCGGCCGCGGACCTGGCCGAGCACCTGGGCTTCAGCGTCCGCTCGGTGTCCAATCTGCCGCACTCGACCCGCTCCGTCACCGACCTGAAGAACCGGCGGTTCTACCTGTCCCGGGCCCGCACGCCGGACCACGACCAGCGTTCGGTGCTGCTGCAGGCCATCGCAGCCTACGTCCTCGGCCACGGCGAGCCGGAGGACTACTCGGACTTCCTGCGCCAACGGGTCTACACCAACTACTTCGCCGCGGCGCTGATGATGCCGCAGAAGGAGACGGTGAAGTTCCTCAAGCAGGCCAAGGCGCAGAAGGACCTGGCCATCGAGGACGTGCGGGACGCGTTCGGCGTCTCCTACGAGTCGGCCGCCCACCGGTTCACCAACCTCGCGACCGAACACCTGGGCATCACCTGCCACTTCCAGAAGGTGCACGAGTCCGGCATCATCCACAAGGCCTACGAGAACGACGGCGTCTCCTTCCCGGCAGATCACACCGGTGCCATCGAGGGCCAGCAGGTGTGCCGGAACTGGACCTCCCGGGAGGTCTTCGGCGTGGCCGACCGGTTCCGCGCATTCAACCAGTACACGGACACCCCGGCGGGGACCTACTGGTGCACGGCCGTGGTGGAGGGGCACTCCTCCGGCTTCTACTCCCTCTCGATCGGCGTGCCCTTCGACCACGCCCGGTGGTTCCGCGGCAAGGAGACCACGGCCCGATCGGTGTCCCGGTGCCCGGACCCCTCGTGCTGCCGCCTGCCCTCGCCGGACCTCGAGGCGGAGTGGGGCGGACACGCCTGGCCCGCCGCCCGCGCGAACGCCCACCTGCTGGCGGCCCTGCCCGCCGGAGCCTTCCCCGGCGTGGACGAGGTGGAGGTGTTCGAATTCCTCCGCAGCCAGGACCGGGACCGGGACGGGCAGTGACGCCGGGCGCGGGCGTCCCCGGCGGGTCGCCGCGCCCTCAGGCGCCCTGGCGCAGCGCGTACCCCGCCCCGGCCGGGGCGAGCAGCGCGGCCAGGTGCCGGTACACATTGCGGGCCGGCACGGGCGTCAGCAGCACCTGCCCGGCCCCGTCTGACTCCACCAGGTGGTGGCCGGACTCGCCGGCGCCCAGGTAGGTGGCCGAGCCGCCGTCCCCCGCGGCCTGCCACACCACCCAGGGCTCGGACCAGGCCACGGCCAGGGACGTGGGCAGGCCGCGGGGCGGGTCCGTGACCTTCCGGATGCGGCGGTCGAACTCCGCGAAGGCCACGGGCACTGCTTCAGCGTCCGTGGTCCACGCGGGGCCGAGCCCCACCCAGGCGGCGGCCACGGAGGGCGTGAGCCAGACCGGCAGGAGCTCGAGGTGGGTGCCACCACCGCCCCGAGGCCCCGTCTCCCGTCCGCCCCGTGCCGTGGCCAGGGGCGGCTGGCCGAGCAGCAGGGCCTGACCGTCCCGGCCGTGGAAGAGGGCGAGCCGGGACTCCTCACCACCGTGGTGGGCGCTGAGTGTCGCCCTGCCCACCGGGTTCCGTAAGGGCCCGACGACGGTGTGGCCCTGGGCCGTGAGCCGGCCGTCGGTGTCGGCCACTCCGGCCCGGACCAGCTCCTCCAGGGGCGCGGCGTCCAGGTGCGGAGCGATGCGGCCGGCCCTGGCGGCCGGTCGGCCCGTGCCGGCGCCCCGTCCGGTGGCGAGGTCCAGCAGCAGGGCGGCCGCGTCGTCGGACAGCACCGGGCCCGCCGCGCGGAACGGCTGTTCCGCAGCGACCACCCGCAGGGCCTCCAGGGGTGCGCCGTACCGGACGCTCGCGTACTCCGCGAGCCGGGGCATGCCGGCCGGACGGGGCCCCTCCGGGGTGGTGTGCGTGGTCGGTCCGAGCACCCGGACGGAATCGCCCATGGCCCAGAGGACCTCGTCCCAGTCCGGGACATGGCGCTCGGAACAGGTGACCGTCACGGAGGCGGCCGTGCCCCCGTCCACGAACACGTACTGCACCGCATGCAGGGACGCACCGCCCGCGGCGTGGAGGAATTCGATCCGGCGCCCCTGGACCGGGTCGACACCGGGCGGGGCCCAGCGGGCGACGTCCAGGACATGGAGCAGGGGCAGGTGCGCCATCATGTCGCTCATCGTCTGCGTCGAGTACTGGGCGGCGGTGACCGAACACGGTTCCACGGTGGCCACCAGGACCGGACGATGGCCGTCCGAGTCCTCGCCGGCCTGCTCCGGGGCGACGTGGACGGTGAGCCGTCCCGGCGTGCTCTCCTGCACGGTCCACCCGTCCGGGACGGCGTAGGCCAGGCCGCCGAGCCGGTGCTGGCCCCAGGGGGCGCCGGTGTGCGGATCAGCCACGGCGCCGCTCCCGGTCCCCGGCCGCCTCCGGCCCGGGGCGTCCGGCCTCGATCTCGCGGATCCAGGCCGGCTTGAGCCGCTCGGGCAGCCAGTAGGACGCGGCGAGAGCCAGCACGAGGATCGCGGCACCCGCCAGGACGAGGCCCGCCGGCAGGGGGGCGCCGGGCCGGTCCGCGAAGATGCCCGCCGTCTCCGGGTTGAGCTCGACGAGGATCATCGCGATCGCGACCAGGACGTCTCCCACCAACAGGGCCGGGGTCAGGACGAACCAGTAGCGTCCCCCGACCAGGGGTCTCACACCGGGGATCCAGAGACGCCTGGTCCTGCCGGTGTACGCACCCCAGCTCAGGAGGAGGAGGGCGGCACCGACGGCCACGAGCACGACGAGGGCGATGAGGAAGAAGGTATCCATGAGCGGCATCAGCCTAACCGGGGCCCGGGGCGCTCAGCCCCAGACCTTCTCCCACACGGTGCCCCACCCCGCGTCCTCGCCGTCGAGGGCGTTGTCGAGCATGCCCCCGAGGGTCTCACCTCCCAGGCCGCCGGCCGTGCCCCCGGCGTAACCACCGATCAGGGCCCCCACGGCCGCTCCGCCGGTCAGCCCCGCCGCACCCCCGAGGAGGGTGCCGAGGCCGGGGACCACGGACCCGGCGGCCGCCCCGGCAGAACCCACGGACGCACCGCCGGCCAGGGCGCCGCCGAAGATCCCGGCTGCGCCCCCGATGACGTTGCCGATGGCGTTGCCGGTCGTCCGCAACAGTGCCGAGCGGCCTGCCGAGAAGATGCGGTCCGTCGTGGAGTACTCCGGGTGCTGGTCCAGGTCATCGCCCCACTCCTGGGCGAAGGAGTTGTAGGCGGTGATCCCGTAGTCCACCACGGGAATGAACTGGGCGGTGCGCCGGGCCCAGGCGGGGACGTCCGGAACGTTGCCGAAGCGGGTGGGGTCCAGCACGGGGGCGCGGCCCCGCACCTCGAGGTCCGCCCGGATGGTGGTCCGGGTCAGGACGAGTCGCTCGGAGGGGATGATGGTCCCGTCCGCGTGGGCGATGTTGATCCGCGAGTAGTCCAGCGTGGTGACCTGGACCGCGGCGCTGAACCGGAACTCGAAGGCGGGCGTCCGGAGCTGCTGAAGTGCCGTCGCCGCCGCGTTCCTCACCATCCCGTCCTGGGGAGAGGCCCACCTGGCGTCGGGCACCGCCACCGGGTCGGCCGTCCTGATGTTGTCGGCGCAGTCCTGTTCCAGGATGGCCATCCGCTCGGCGACCTCATTGACGGCCCGCTGGGCGTCCTCGGCGTCGGCGGGCTCGGCGTAGCACCGCATGCCGCCGCTCACGGCGGCGTCGTACTGGTCCTTCAGGGCATCGAGATCGTCGCAGTACTGACGCAGGGCCAGCTTGACGACCTCCGTGCTGACCTCGAGCGCCTGGCCCATCTCCACGGGGCGGTCGAAGGCCGCCAGGACGCTCTCCTCCCCGGGGACCGTCACGTGGGGATCGATCCCCAGCCACGTGGTACGGCACGACTCCGCAGTGGTCTGGAACGCCGTCCCGGCGGTGTGGACGGCGCCGGCGTCCTGGCGCAAGGCCGTGGTGTCCGGGAACTCGGGCAGCCCGCTCAGGTCGACGGTCACTGCGCCTCCTCGGGGGTGTGGGCGACGTCGTCCGTCGCGAGCCTGGCGTCGTCGGCCATCTGCTGGTCGCCGTCCTGGTAGGCGGCGATCATCCGGTCCGCCTCGTTCACGACGTTCTGCGCGGTGCAGTCCAGGACGGTGGCCAGCGGGCCCTGGTAGCCGTCATAGACGTCCTGGAGCGCCCCCATGATCAAGGCGCTGTTGGCCGCTGCCGCAGCGGCCTCCACGGCACCGGTCAGGTCCGTCCTCAGCCCGGCGAAGTCCTCCGCCGCGGTGCGGGTACTCGACACCACGTTCAGTGCCGCTGCCTCGTCGATCCGGTACCCCGGTAACGTCACGGTCCCTCTCCCCTTGCCCCGTCTCGGGCGGTCGTCACTCCTGACGGGATCAAACCTAGTGAGACCGCCCTCGCCAGCCCATGGGGAGTTCTCCCCATGGGTGGCGGATGACCCACCGTGACGAAAAGGGGAGAAGCCTAGGGCATCGGAGCGCACATGTCCTGCAAATGTGCGAAAATGGAGGTCAGCCAAACTCACGGAACACGACCGGCCCGTGGACGGGTCGGAACCGGTTCCGCGTGCCCTCTGGTCAGCCGGCGCGGTCGCACCGGTGCCGCCAGGAGCATGGGCGTCGGCGGTCACGGGCTCTGGCACCGGTGGCCACGGCGTTGGGGACAGGCCTTCGCCCCGAAGGAAAGAAGACGTGTATATGCAGTTGGTTCCCGGCAAGCTCGTTGTCCATCCCCACCACGGCCCGGCGGCGGTCACGAACCGCTTCCAGCGCACCGTGAAGGGCGCGGAGGTGACCTACATCGAGCTGACCATCCGGAGCAACAATCTCGTGGTGTCCATCCCGGAGGCCAAGGTCGAGGAGATCGGCGTGCGCGAGGTGTACGACCGCGCTCACCTGCGCAAGCTGCTCGAGGTGGTGCAGGAGCCCACCGGCGTCGAGGAGAAGCAGTGGTCGCGCCGGATGAAGGCCAACCAGGAGAAGGTGGCCTCCGGTCTGCTCGAGCAGATCGCCGAGGTGGTCCGTGACCTGGGCCGCCGCCGCGACACCAAGGGCCTGTCCATGGCCGAGAAGGACATGTTCCGCTCCGCCCAGGCGCCGCTGGTGGCCGAGGTGGCTCTCGCCCTCGAGATCACCGAGGACGAGGCCACCGAGGTCCTCGAGGCGGTGGCGAACGGCGCCTCCCTCGATGAGCTCGGCTTCGCCGAGACCACCACGGACGCCGAGCCCGCTCTGGCCTGAGCCCGCCCCGGCCTGAGCCCGCCCTGGCCCGAGCCGGATCCCGCCGTCCGCCGGCGGCATGACGAGAAGCCCCGCCCCCACCAAGGGGACGGGGCTTCTCGCGTGGAGGGCGCCGGGATGGGCAGGGCGTCCGAGGACGGTCAGCGGGTCCTGCGGTGGATCGACTTGTAGCTCAGGTAGGCGCTGAGCCCCTCGATCCCGTACTCCACGCCCATGCCGGAATCGTGCCGGCCGCCGAATGGTGCCGCGTGGTTGGACCCGAAGAAGTTGATGCCCACGGACCCGGAGTCCACCCGCCGGGCCACCTCGAGGGCGCGCTGCTCGTCCGCCCCGAAGACGATCCCGCCCAGGCCGAACTCGGTGTTGTTGGCCAGCTCCACGGCCTCGTCGGCGGACCAGTCACCGGAGGGGACGGCGTCGTCGTACCGCAGGACCGAGATCACCGGACCGAAGATCTCCTCCCGGGAGATGCGCATGTCCGCGGTGACGTCGGCGAAGACGGTGGGCTGGACGAACACGCCGTCCTCCAGGCCCGGCCCCAGGGCACCGCCGGGCACCGCGGCGCCGCCGGCCACCGCCCGGGCGCCCTCGGCGTGGGCGGAGTCCACGTAGTCCATCACCGTCTCGAACTGGGACCGGGTGGCGACCGGGCCGAAGACCGTGGACTCGTCCAGCGGGTCCCCCTGGCGGCCGGCGGCGATGGTCTCCCCGACCATCTGCACCACCTCCTCGTAGCGGGAGGCCGGGGCGATGATCCGGGTGGAGATGTAACAGGTCTGGCCGGTGTTGCGCATGCAGGAGCGCACCAGCACGGAGGACATGGCCTGCAGGTCGGCGTCCGGCAGCACGATCGCCGAGGACTTCCCACCCAGCTCCAGAGTGACCGGCCGCAACAGCTCGCCGCAGGCCGCGGCGATCTTCCGGCCCACCGGGGTGGAGCCGGTGAACGCCACCTTATCCACCCCGGGGTGGCGCACCAGTGCGTCACCGAACCGGCCCGGGCCGGTCAGCAGGTTCACGACGCCGGCCGGCACCCCGGCGGCCTGCACCGCGTCGATGACGAAGCGCAGGGACAGCGGGGTGGGGGAGGCGGGCTTGATGACCACGGTGCAGCCGGCCAGCAGGGCCGGGGCCAGCTTGATGACCACCAGGTTGATCGGGAAGTTCCATGGGGCGATCAGCCCGCACACCCCGACCGGGTCCTTGTCCACCAGGGACTCGGCGCCCCCGGCTGGGAAGGGCCGGACATCATCGTGGTCCAGCCACTCGGCCAGGGTGGCGAAGTAGCGGAAGATGCCCGCCGCGTTGGCGGCCGCGCCCCGCGTCTCCGAGATCGGGGAGCCGTTCTCCCGGGTGTTGGTCAGCGCCAGTTCCTCAGCCCGGGCCTCGACCTCCTCGGCGATGCGCACCAGGTACCGGGCGCGCTCGGCCGCGCTCAGCGCAGCCCAGCCGGCCAGGGCGCCGCGGGCGGCCCCGACGGCGGCGTCCAGCTCACCGTCCGTGGCCGCGGGCACCGAACCCCACACCTCGCCGGTCGCCGGGTCCGTGACCGGGTTCCGGTCTGGGGACGCGGCCGGCACGTAGGCGCCGTCGATGAAGAAGTCGTCCACGTGGGTGTACGGCAGGTCCAGGGCCGCACGGCGGGTCCTCGCGTCGGTGCCGGTGGTGACAGAAGTGACTGGGGTGGCAGGGGTGACCGGGGTGGTGCTCATCGCAGGACCTCCGTCCGCAGCAACCCGCGGGTGCGGGTCAGGTCGGCGCTGGCCATCTG
>DATBUG010000216.1:0-4087 GCA_036516315.1 Citricoccus sp. | reverse complement strand
GGGCCGGCCCGCCCCGGTCAGCGCCCCCGGTGCCGCGCCGATCGTGGTCATCGGCACCCGGGGAGACACCGCCACCCCGTACGAGTGGGCCCCGGCGCTCGCCGAGCAGCTCGAGTCGGCGGTGCTGGTGACCTGGGAGGGCCAGGGTCACACGGCCTACGGCCGGGCCGGGGACTGCGTCGAGGACGCCGTGGACGGCTACCTCATCGACGGCACCGTCCCGCAGGACGGCCTGACCTGTCCGTGAGCCGGTTCAGCGGCTGGTGGCCAGGGCGGGCAGGTGCGCGATTGAGGGGATCACGGCGTCGGCCCCGGCGCGGGTGAGGCGTTCCTCGTCGTGGTACCCGGTGAGCACGCCGGCGGTCAGCCCGGCCCCGGCCCGCCGTCCGGCGCGCATGTCCGCGGTGGTGTCCCCGGCGACCAGCACGGAGCGGACGTCGTCCAGGTCCAGGGCCAGCAGGGCGGTGAGGATCATGTCCGGGTACGGCGTGCCGCGGCCGGCGTCCGAGGGACACAGGCTCAGGTCCGAGACCCCCATCCAGCCCAGCGACTCGAGGATCATGTTCTGGGTGTGCCGGGCGAACCCCGTGGTCAGCACGATCTTCATCCCCGCCTCGCGCAGCGCCGCCATCGCCTCCTCGGCGCCGGGCACGGGCCGCACGCCCCGCTCGGCGAGCAGGGCGTCGTACGCGCACTCGAAGCGGCGCCGGACCCGGTGGGCGGCGGCCGGGTCCTGACTGAAGACAGATCCGAAGACCTGGTCGCGCGAGGTTCCCCGGGCCTCGCGGAAGTACCCGACCATGGCCTGGTACTCGGCGGACTCCGGAGCGAGTCCCTCTTCGGCGAGGGCCCGGCTGAACGCCTCGTCCTGGAGCCCGCCCTCGTCAACCGTGGTCCCGGACATGTCGAGCACGGCCAGCCGCAGCGGTCTCCGCGAGGGCGCTGCGCGCTCCGCGGGGGCGGTGGAAGGCATGGTCACGTCTGATCTCCCTGTCGGCGGCGGCCCGGACGGTCGGTGACGGCCCGAGGGGCCACCGGGTCCGGTCCATGGTCGTTCCACTCCACCCCATGGACGTGGCCGCAGGTTGGCCGTCACGTGAACGCCGGCTGTGGGTTGCGGGACCCCGGCACGACGCCGGACCCACCGGTCCGATACGGTCGTGCGCCCGTCGCTTTGCCCGGCAGGCCCTCGTGCCGCTACCATGATGAGCCGTGGCACCCGCACCGTGGGCGCCGCCAGAACGCCTCCTTAGCTCAGCTGGCCAGAGCAGCTCCCTCGTAAAGAGCAGGTCGCCGGTTCGAATCCGGCAGGGGGCTCCACCACGGACGCTCCGTCCCCGGGCTCACCGCCCGGGGCGGAGCGTTTCTGCTTCCTCGACCGCCGCGACCACCTTCTCGGCCCGGCGGCCCACGGAGTCCAGCGTCGCCTGACCGAGCCGGAACATGGCGGCGGCCTGCGCGGTGGTCGCCAGGTCGTTGGCCGCCCGGGACAGCACCCGGTGCAGGTCCGAGGCCTCCTGGGGCACCTCCATCCCGGTCTCCGGGTGCTCCCGGCGGGCGTCGACGCACAGGCTCCGGACCCGGGGCATCAGGTCCGCGAGCACGTTGCCGGCGTTCACCAGGCCGTTGAGCTCGTCCTGCGGGACCGTGCCACTGCGCCGGGCCTCGTCCACGACCTGCCAGTACCGGTCCAGCGAGCGGGCGAACCAGTCGTGGCAGCGCCGCCACAGGTCCGTGCCGAGGTCTCGCTCGTCCTTGCGCTTCTGGCGGCCGCGGGCGAAGGGACCGGCCATCACGGGCGGGACCGGTCCGCGCCGGCGGAGATCGCCTCGGCCCCGTCCGCCGCGGTCTCACCGGCCGCGGCCTCGGTGACCAGCAGGACCTTCCCGGTCCGGCCGGGCTCCTCGAAGCGGTCCTGGGCCTCGGCGGCACGCTCCAGCGGGAAGACCGCGTCCGTGGTGGTGCGGATGCTGCCGGCGCTGACCAGCGGCCAGAGCTGCTCGCGCACCTGGCGCATGATCTCGGCCTTCTCCTCCACCGGGCGGGGCCGCAGCAGGGTGCCCGTGACCGTGCCGTTCACGCCCATGAGGGCCCCCAGGGGCAGCGTGCCCGAGGCACCGCCCTGCAGCCCGATGACCACGAGGCGGCCGCCGCGGGCCAGAGCGGCCACGTTGCGCTCCAGGTACTTCGCCCCGATCACATCGAGGATGACGTCGGCACCGTGACCACCGGTGATCTCGCGGACCCGCTCGACGAAGTCCTCGTCCCGGTGGTTGATGGCGGCCTCCGCCCCCAGCTCGAGGCAGCGCTGGACCTTCTCCGGGCTCCCGGCGGTGGCCAGCGGGCGGGCCCCGAGCGCGGCGAGCATCTGCAGGGCGAAGGAGCCGATGCCGCCGGTGCCCCCGTGCACGAGCACCCAGTCGCCCTCCGTGACCCCGGCCTCCATCATGAGGTTGGACCAGCAGGTGGCCGCGACCTCGGGCAGGCCGGCCGCGTCGACGAGGGAGACGCCGTCCGGCACGGGCACGACCTGGCCCTCGGGCACGGCGACGTACTCCGCGTAGCCGCCACCGGTGAGCAGCGCGCACACGGGCGTGCCGAAGTCCCAACCATCGACCCCGGCGCCGGTCTCCTCGATCGTGCCGGAGACCTCCAGGCCCGGACCGGACGGGGCGCCGGGCGGCACCGGGTAGTTCCCGGCCCGCTGCAGGACGTCCGCCCGGTTGATGCCGGCCGCGCTCACCCGGATCAGCACCTCACCCGGGCCCGGGACGGGGATCCCCGACTCGACGACGTCGATAACCTACCGCCCGCCGGCACCCGTGTAGGCGACGGCCTGCATGGTGGGGTGGGACGTGTCCCGAGGCTGCTCGCTCATGGTTCCTCCGTGGCTGTCAGCGGTCTGTAGTCCCGTTCTCAGGGTCCCGTCCATGATCCCCCGGCGGGTGGGTGCAGGGCCACTCGCACATCCACGCCCGGTGATCCGTCTACACTGGTCGACCGGGGATGGTTGTCCGAGCGGCCGAAGGAGCTGGTCTTGAAAACCAGTGTGCGGTAACCCCGTGCCAAGGGTTCGAATCCCTTACCATCCGCGTGAAAGCACAGAGGCGGCCCCCCTGGGGCCGCCTCTGTCATTCCGGAACCGGCCAGGACCGGTCCGGACGCCGCGGAGTCTGGAGAAGCGCCAGCACGGTCACCCCGCGTTGGCGTAGGCCTCCTCCAGCCATCCGAGGACCTGGTCGTCGAGGTCGCTGACCGCCTGGAGCTCGAGGTGGTGCATCCACACCTGCGCCGACGGGTGGACCACCTCCGTGAAGCGTGCGGAGGCCACTTCACGGGGCAGGGCAATGGAGAGCACTGCGGGTACGTCGCTGTCGACGTACTGCCCTGGGCGCCAGACGTAGGCGAACCCTCGGTGACGCCGGAAGGCGACCTGACTCTTGGACACCGTCCAGGACGCGTCACCGAGCGCGGCCACGGCCTTCTGGATCGCGCGGCAGAGCGCGAGGCCTTCCGGGAACCCCGCGAAGAGGTCCTCTGGGCTGCGGTCTGGCGGATCCACCCGGTCGCGCATCCGCTGGAGGCTAATGCCGGCGTGCAGGCCGGCGCAATACCGTGCCAGCACCTCAGGCGGTGACCAGTTGCCAGACCGCCCGGGCGGCGGCGTCGGCGTCGCCCAGTGTCCGGGCCCGGCCGTCCGGGTCCTGCCCGGCCTCGGCGGCGATCGCGGTGCCCCACTGCACCGAGGCCAGCTGCAATCCGAGCACGAACACGCGCTCGTGCACCCGCCCGTCGGCGCCCTTGAGCCGGTAGGGCCGCCCGGTCACGTCGAACCCGCGGCCGGGCAGCACCTCGCCGTCCTCGTCCTCGAGGGTGTACGGCACGGCGGTGCCCTCCCGGAGCATCGAGGCGATGAGGGCGGACGAGGAGCGCTGCACCCGGTTCGCGGGCATCATCGCCTCGATCATCCACCGCCCGCACTGCACGTCCTGGGCGGCCTCCCCGCCACCCACCTGGGGGCTGTACACGGTGAACAGGCCCCGGGCGGTGTCCGCCTCGAACTGCGGATCCGGTCCCACGAAGCGCA
>DATBUG010000215.1:0-5272 GCA_036516315.1 Citricoccus sp. | reverse complement strand
GGTCTTCGTCGAGGGCGCCGTGGTGCTCGGCATACTGACCCTGCTCGCCCCGGCCCTGCAGGACCAGGGCCTGGACGCCACCACGGCCGGACTGGCTGTGGCCAGCTACGGCCTGTCCACGCTGGTCTCGAGCCGGCTGGTGCGCGTGCTCTCCCGCCGGCTCTCGCGGCCGGCGATCATCGCGGTGGGCGGCGCGGGCCTGGTGGCCGGATACACCGCCGTCGCGGTCCACGTCTCGGTGGCGACCGTGGTGGCCGCCGCGGTGTTGCTGGGCTGGACGTGGGCCCTGCTGCACACCTCCCTGCAAACCTGGGCCACCGAGGTGCTGCCCGCCCTGCGCGGCACCGCCGTGGCCCTGTTCGCCGCCTCACTGTTCGCCGGCAGTGCGGTGGGCACGCTGGCCGCCGGCCCGTTCGCCGACGCCGGCCAGTGGGCCGGACTGTTCGGCGTCACCGCCGCGGTGGCCGCCGCGCTCGTCGTCGCTGCCGTGATCGGCCGGCGAGCACACCTGCGGTCGAGCTGAGGGGGCAGGGCGCGCCGGGCCGCCCGGACCGAGGGGAGAGTTCGGGACGGTTACTGCGGGCCGACCAACTCGCTGACCGTGCCCAGCAGATGTTCGAAGACGGCCTGTGGCGTCTCGGGAAGCAGGGCAACGCCGCCGTCCGCCCCGTCCGCCAGCCGGTACGTGCCGCGGTCGCCGGCCGTCACGCGGACGACCTGGTCCAGGGTGCCGCGGTTGCTGACGGCCTCAAGCGTCCAGATGAACCAGGGCTCGGCCCAGACGGCCGTGTCCACGCACCCAGCACTCGGCGCCGGGGCGGGCCCGGTCCAGTGCGCCTCGAGATGCTCGCGGGGCACCTCCTCGCGTTCCAACGGCACCACCCACGCCGGGCCGGCCGCCGCCCAGGCGAACAGGGAGGTCGGCAGCGCCTCCGTGGTGATCACGTCCAGCTGACGGTGCCCTGTCAGCGCCACCTGCGCGACGTCGTCGTGGTCCAGGTAGGCCGAGGGCGGCCCGGCGACGACCACCGCGTAGGAGCCGTCGAACCACGCCTGGAAGTCCGTGGCCGCGGTCCCGCGGTGGGCGCGCACGGTGACCTGTGCGCTCGGGCTGGCGAGGAGCTGCAGGATCAGCTCCGATTCCTCGGTGGGCCGCCGTCCGTCCAAGAGCCCCGCCTCCTGGAGTTCCTTCAGGGCGGGAGGCGTCCCGCCCAGCCGGCCCGGCCGGTGACCGTGGGCCAGGCTGACCAACAGCTCGAGGGCCTCGCCGGACAGTACCGGCCCCCTGGACCGGTACTGTCCGGTGGCGCGCACGGAGTCCAGCCGCTCACAGGGCTGCCCGACGGCGGCGCTCGCCACCTCGTCGAGCGTGATCACCTGCTCCACCGCCGTCCCGCCGGCTGCTGCACCCGCGTGCCCGGCCACGGAGGCGCTGGCGGCGATGCCGTCGAACACGGGGCGCAGTGCACGGTAGGCCGGAGGGGTCACGGTGGCGGTCAGCTGCACGGCCCAGCCGTTCTCGATGAACAGGTACTCCACGCCGATCAGCACGCGACCGTTCTCGGTGCGCGTGGTGATGATCGTCCGGGCGTGGCCGGCCTCGCGCTCCCACCAGGAGACGTCGATGACGTGCAGGTCGTCGAAGAGCGCCAGCAGGTTCGCCTGGGCCAGCGCGGAGAACTCGTGCAGGTCCCCCGCGAAGGGGTTGATCACCCCGACCATGTTCGGGACGAAGACGCCCTCCCCGTCGACGTGGGGGAAGGTGAAGAACTCGACCTCGGGGCGGGGTGACTCGCCCGTGGCCCAGCCCGCGGGGACCGTGGCCCGGATGCGTGACCGGGTGCCGGCGTCGGGGTGCTGCTGGGATGAAGACATGCTGATGCGTACCTCGCCTCGGTGTCGGACGGTGTGAGTCTAGGCGTGCAGGACAGGACGGGGGCCATCCTCCACCGGCTAGCCGAAGAGGCCCCCGATGAAGTCGCCGACCTTGTCCGCGGCCTCGCCGATCCCCTTGCCGACGTCCTTGGCGACCTCGGTGACGTCGAAGTTGTCACCGATCCAGCCGCCCACGGCGCCCCCGATCTTGCCCCCGATGAAGCCCCCCGCCATGTTCCCGAGGAATCCACCGGCGACGGCGCCCACGGCGGCGCCGACGCCGGGTATGGGGATGAGGGCCTGGCCCACCGCTGCGCCGGCCGTGCGCCCGACGTGGGTGCCGACCTTCGCTCCGATCTCCTCGCCCACCATCTCCCCGGCCTGTTCCAGGGCGCCGTCGGCGGCAGCCTCCGCCAGGAGCTGCTCCTGGGACCAGTCCGGGTGCTCGGTCCTCAATTCGTCGTACCGCGCGGAGGACTTGGAGGCGAACCCGAGGGCGTTGCTGCCCCTGTTGATGTGCTTCAGGGCGGTCCCGCCCGCGCCGGCCCAGTCCGGAACCTTGGTCCCGCCCCTCGTGGTGCCGTCCGTGGCGGCATACCCCACCTTGATCGTGCCGTCCTTGACCGAGAGGTGGTGCCGTTCCATCAGGCGCCGCAGCGTCGGGTTCTTCACCTTCCCGTCCGAACCCAGGAACCGCCGGAACGACGGTGACGCCATCAACGCGGTGAAATGCGGGTTGGCGAAGGGGTCGAAGGCCCCGGTCCGGGAGACGAACTGGTTCTTGGTGACGTCCGGCAGTAGTCGGCGATAGTTGTCGTCGATGGCCCGGTTCCCCGCCTCGACCCAGTCGTCGATCCGGTGGGTGAGCCCCGGCGGGATCGGCAACCGGTCCAGGGCCGAGGGTTTGACGATCTGCGGATTGGAGAAGTCGTAGGTGAAGAATGTCGTCTTCCCCTTGGTGGTGTATCCCTCCACCGATCTCTTCGTCAGGTACGTGAGAAGCCAGACTGGATCGCCACCGCTGTCGACCTCGAAGAGCTTGCCCGTGTTGGCGGCTCGGATGGCGTCGGCACAGGTGCTCGAAGCCGTGTCATAGGACGAGGCCACGGTGTCGATGCGTTCCTGGAGGGAGCCGGCCGCAGTGTGGTGGGCGGCCAGGTCGAAGTCCGTCACGGAGGTGTCCACGGCGTTGTGCGCCGCGGCGAGCTCCTTGACGGTGTCGTATTCTGCCCGGAGCTCCTCGACGGCGTCCGCGAAGTCGCGCAGGGCCAACTCTATGGCGACCGCGCAGGTGGAGGCCTCATCGGCGAAGACCTGCACCATGTTGACGGCGTTCAACGCCGTCGCAGCGTCAGGTGAGTCGTAGTGGGCCGAGAGCCCGGACCAACTGGACACACCGTCCGAGGCGTGGGAGCTGGCCATGGCCCCGGCATTGCCGATCGTGCTGCCGGCGGTGTCGATGGCCCCGGTATCGGGGAGCCGCTCCGGCAGGGACGCGATGCTCACGGCCATGGTCACTCCCCTGCCGGTCGGATCACCGGCGTGCTCTTGTCCCTCTCCGGATCCTGCTCCGGGATGGCCGCCACCGCCGCCTCGGCGTCGGCGGCCATGTCCCGGTCGCCCCGGACGTAGGCGTTGATGGCCTCGTGCATCTTCAGGCAGACGTTGTCCCCCAGGGCCTCGGCGGACCCGAACATGATCGAGAGGTACTCGTTGTTCGTGGTGGACAGTGCCTCACCGATCTCCAGGTTGTCGGTGGCGGTGATCGCATCGAGGATCCCGTGGTGCACGTCCACCTTGAGCTGGTCGAGCTCGTCGAAGTGCCCCTTGGCCGTCTCGACGATGGCGCGGGCCTCGTCCACGTCGATGGACCAGTTCTCGAGGGCCATGCGCAGTCCCCTCCCTGTGACTAGGGCATTCACATGCCTACCTACCTCGTCGATGATAGGGACACCGCCGGCCGGAGGGGATGGGGAGTTCTCCCCATCCCCTCCGGCACGCCCCGGGCCGGTGGCGGCTGGCGACCGGTTAGCCTGAACGGGTGGAAACGTGGGCAGCAGTAGGCATCTTCGTTCTCGGCGCCGCCTGGGTGGTGACCTCCCTGATGTGCATCTCGGGGCGCACCAGGGAGTGGGCGCGCGCCAAGCCCTCGATCTTCAACTACCTGGGCCGGAACTTCATGCCCTACACCTTCCTCGGCACGGGGTTGATGTTCATGGGCGCCGCGCCCCACCTCGCCCTCGACGATGCGCCCCTGGCCATCGATCTCGTCTCGCTGCCGATGTTCCTCCTCGGCGCGCCCATCGTCCTGATCTCCATGATCCACTGGCCCCTGTTCCTCTCCCCGCCCTGGTACCGCCGGTGGTACGCGCGCGGCGGGCGCATGGCGAACAACGCGCCCCTCTGGGACCCGCCGGACGCTCGGAACCAGCCGTACCGGGGCTGACCGCCAGCGGCCCGCCGCACCTGCCGGCCAGCGTCCGCCCACCTGTCCGTCCCTCGGCCGGCCGGACGGCGTCCTGCCAGAATGGGCGGATGGACACCGCCACCATCGTCGGCGCGGGCATTGCCGGACTGGCGGCCGCGAACGCCCTACACGCGGCCGGGTGGAGCGTCACCGTGCTGGAGCGGGAGCGGTCCCTGTCCACGGCCGGCACCCAGCTGGGCGTGTGGCCCGGCGCCTGGCGCACGCTGGCCGCCCTCGGCGTCACCGAACGTCTGCAGGAACCACGCGGAATCGGACCACGTGAGGGAATGTCACCGGCTCCCGGGGCGGTGGACAGCGCGGCCTCCCCGGACGCGGGCACGTTCGCCTCGGACGACGGCGGGCCGGCCCGCGGGCGCATCCTGCGCCCGGACGGTGCCGTGCTCGCCGAGTTCCCGCTACGCGGCCGGGACTCCGCCCTGCACCTGGTCCCCCGGACGGCGCTCCTCGAGGCGCTGCTGGCCGGGCTGCCGGCCGGCACCGTGCGGTTCTCCGCCGCGGTGGCCCCGGACGCGCCCGCGCCGCCAGCCGACGTCGTCGTCGGGGCGGACGGGATCAACAGCGCCGTGCGGGCCGCCGCGTTCCCCCACGCCCGCGTGTCCGACGCCGGCCTGGTCGCCTTCCGCGGGGTGGCTCCGGTACCCGCGTGGGATGCCGACGAGACCTGGGGCGTGGAACGGCTGTTCGGGACCAGTCCGTTCCCGGGCGGCGGCACCAACTGGTATGCCTGCCTGCCGCTGGACGTGGCCGGGTCCCAGGCCAAGGACCCGTTGACCGTGCTGCACCGGGAGTACGCCGGCTGGCACGAGGGCGTCCAGCGCGTGCTGGAGGTGCTCACGCCCTCCCTGATCGACCGGCGCCGGCTGAAGTACGCGCAACCGCTGGCGTCCTACGTCTCGGCCCACACGGTGC
>DATBUG010000214.1:0-2540 GCA_036516315.1 Citricoccus sp. | reverse complement strand
CCACGGCGCCGCCGATCACGTCGGAGTGCCCGCCGATGTACTTGGTGGTGGAGTGCACCACGACGTCGGCGCCCAGTTCCAGCGGCAGCTGCAGGTACGGGGTGGCGAAGGTGTTGTCCACCACGAGCAGGGCGCCGGCGGCGTGCGCCGCGGCCGCGAGCGCGGGGATGTCCGAGACCTTCATCATCGGGTTGGACGGGGTCTCCAGCCACAGGATGGAGGCCCCGGTGGACTCCAGGGCCCGCGCCACGGCCTCGACGTCGCCCATGTCCACCACGGTGTGGCCGATCCCCCACGGGCCGAGGATCTTGTCGATGAGGCGGTAGGTGCCGCCGTAGACGTCGTTGCCCATGACGATGTGCGCCCCGGGCGCGGCCACGGCGTGGATCAGGGCGTTCTCCCCGGCCAGGCCGGACCCGAAGGTGAAGGCCTGGGCGGCGCCGTCCACGCCGCCCTCGAGGGCGGCGAGCTGCTCCTGCAGGGCGTCGCGGGTCGGGTTGGTGCCCCGGCCGTAGTCGTAGCCGCGGCGCAGGGTGCCGATGCGCTCCGGGGCGTAGGTCGTGGACAGGTGCACCGGCGGCACCACCGCACCGGTCAGCGGCTCGAAGGCCTGGCCGGCGTGGATGGCGCGGGTGTTGAACCCGGAGGTGGGGTGGAGGGTGTAGTCGTAGTCCTCCGCCCCGGCGGGGCGGTCGGTGTGGACGTTCTCGGCGGGCTCGGCGGCACGTTCGGTCATGACGGATCCTTTCAGCGGGACATGCGGGACATGCGGAGCGGTGGTGGACGGGTCAGCGGGCCACGTGGGCCAGCAGGTCGTGCAGGGTGACGACGCCGGTGACCACGCCGCGGTGGGTGGCCATCACGGCCGGGGCCGTGCGCAGCGCCTCGCGGACCCGGTCCAGGGAGGCGTGGACGTTGACCATGGGCAGGTTCGGCCCGGCGTGGTCCAGGACGGCGTCGGTGGGCCGGGCGCGGCCGCCGGCCAGCAGCTCGGTCAGCGAAGCCACGTCCACGGCGCCGAGGATCTCCCCGACGCGCAGGTCGTCCCGCGGGGCGCTGACCACCGGCAGGGCGTCCACGCCGAAGCGGTTCATCGTGGAGATCGCCTCGGCCAGGGTGGCGTCCTTGGGCGCGGTGACCACGTTGGGCAGCGACCCGGGCAGCACGGAGGACTTGGCCTGCAGCAGGTCCTGGACCGTGCCGGTCCAGTCCCCGGCGGGCTCGCCGGCACCCGCGGCGGCCGCGGTGGGCGCGGCGACGCCGTCGGGCACTCCCCCGGGCACGCCACCGGCCGGCAGGACCGACTCGACCGGTGCGGTCTCGAAGCCGTGGGCGTCCATCCACGGATCGCTGAAGATCTTGCCCAGGTACCCGCGGCCGGAGTCCGGCAGGATGATCACCATCACGTCGTCCTCGCCCAGGTCCCGCGCGGCCTGCAACCCGGCCACGACGGCCATGCCGGAGGACCCGCCCACGAGCAGCCCCTCCTCGGCGGCCAGGCGGCGGGTCATCTCGAAGGAGGCGGCATCGTCCACCGAGATGACCTCGTCCGGGACGGAGGGGTCGTAGTTGCCGGGCATCATGTCCTCGCCGACGCCCTCGACGAAGTAGGGCCGGCCACTGCCGCCGGAGTAGATGGAGCCGTCCGGGTCGGCCACCACGATCTTCACCGGGCCCGAGGCGCGGCCGGCGGAGACCTCCTTGAGGTAGCGGCCGGTGCCGGTGACGGTGCCGCCGGTGCCGGCACCGATGACGACGTGGGTCAGCCGGCCGGCGGTGTCCCGCCAGATCTCAGGGCCGGTGGTCTCGTAGTGCGACTGCGGCGCGGAGGGATTGAAGAACTGGTTGGGCTGGTAGGCGCCCGGGATGTCCCGCTCGAGACGGTTGGCCACACCGTAGTAGGACTCGTCCGACTCGGGGGCCACGGAGGTCTTGGTGACGACGACCTCGGCGCCGTAGGCACGCAGCACGTCGCGCTTCTCCTGGCCGACCTTGTCCGGGGTGACGAACACGGAGTGGTAGCCCTTCTGCTGGGCCACGAGCGCGAGGCCGACGCCGGTGTTGCCGGAGGTCGGCTCCACCACGGTGCCGCCGGCGGAGAGCCGGCCCTCCGCCTCGGCGTTCTCGATCATCTTCAGGGCAATGCGGTCCTTCACCGAGCCGCCCGGGTTCAGGTACTCGGGCTTGACCAGCACGGTGGCCTTGATGCCCTCGGTGACCTTGTTGAGCTTCACCAGCGGGGTGTTGCCGATGAGCCCGAGGACGTTCTCGGCGTAGTGCATCTGCTCGTTCATGGGCTCCACGCTACCGCCGGGCCGGCGCGGGCCCCGAATAGCATGAATCCGCGTGACCGCTGGGACAATGACAGCATGCACGCGACCTCCCCGCCCGGTACCCTGCCGGCCCCGGACGCCGCGGTGGTCCTCGAGCCCCAGGTCCCGGTGGACGTCCGGCTGACGCTGGGCGTGCTGCAGCGCGGACACGCGGACCCGACGGTGCAGTCCCGTCCGGAAGGGGTGTGGCTGTGCTTCCGCATCCCC
>DATBUG010000213.1:0-5023 GCA_036516315.1 Citricoccus sp. | reverse complement strand
CCGCTAGCCCGACCGGCAGGTCTCCGACGGAGACCGGCGCAAGCCCGGGCCCACCATGGGCCCGGGCTTCGTCGTTCCCGGGGTGGTCCGGCCCTGTCCCGCACTTCTCGGCGTCCGCGCCGTCCACTACCCTCGACCCATGACCGAGCAGCGGGTCACCTCTGCTCCGCCGGGACGGCCGGCGTCAGCCCGGTGGCACACCTTCGCCAGCATCCTGGCCAACACCGCCGTGGCCAACCTGACCACGAGCTATGCCTGGTTCGCGCTGACGTTCTGGATCTACCTCGAGACCCGCAACGTCATCGCCACCGGGGTCACCGGCGGCATCTACATGCTGTTGCTGGCCCTGACCTCGATCAGCTTCGGCACGTACGTGGACCGGCGCCGCAAGCTCGCGGTCATGCGCTTCGCCGCGGCGTTCACCCTGGTGATGTTCCTGCTGGCCGGCGCCGTCTTCCTCCTGGCCCCCGCCGGACGGATCAGCCGGCTCGACATGCCGTGGTTCTGGGCGTTCGCCGCGTGCCTACTGATCGGCGCGGTGGTCGAGAACATGCGCAACATCGCCCTGTCCACCACCGTCACCATCCTCGTCGAGCCCGAACGGCGGGCCAACGCGAACGGCCTGGTGGGCATGGTCCAGGGGATCGCCTTCGTGGTGACCTCGGTGTTCGCCGGGCTCTCCATCGGGTGGCTGGGCATGGGGACGACCCTGGCGGTGGCCCTGGCGCTGACGGCGCTGGTGTTCGTCCACTTGCTCACGGTCCGGACGCCGGAGGAGACCGCGGTCGCGCCGACGGACGCCCACGGCGGATTCGACCTGGCGGGCTCTTGGCGTGCCGTCGCGGCCGTGTCCGGGCTGCTGGCCCTGATCCTGTTCTCCACCTTCAACAACTTCATCGGCGGGGTGTACATGGCCCTCATGGACCCCTATGGACTGGAGCTGTTCCCCGTGGAGGCCTGGGGTGCGCTCTTCGCGCTGGCCTCCACGGGGTTCATCCTCGGTGGCGCGGTCATCGGCAAGGTCGGCCTGGGGCGGAACCCGCTGCGCACCATGCTGCTCGTGGTGATGGCGATGGGACTGCTCGGGGCCCTGTTCACGGTCCGGGAGTGGGGCTGGCTGTACATCGCCGGCACGTGGCTGTACATGGCGCTCTACCCCGCCGTGGAGGCGGCGGAGCAGACCGTGATCCAGCGTGTCGTCCCGCTGGCCCGCCAGGGCCGGGTCTTCGGCTTCGCCCTGGCCCTCGAGGCCTCCGCGGCGCCCGTCACGGCCCTGGTGATCGCTCCCGTGGCGGAGCTGTGGCTGCTGCCCTACGCCCGCAGCGAGCAGGGTGCCGAGGCCCTTGAGCCGCTGCTGGGTACCGGGACGGCACGCGGGATCGCCCTGGTCTTCCTCATCGCGGGGGCGGCGATGCTGGTGGCGGCCGCGGTGGCGTTCGCCACCCCCGTCTACCGGCGGATCTCGGCGGAGTACGCGGACTCCGCCCGGACGCCCGGGACCTGAACGGATCGGCGGGGACGGGCGCCGTCCGCTGAGGAGTGCCCGGCGTGCACCGCGCGTTCCCGTGCGGCGCGCTTTACATCGCTGCCGGACGCGGAGATCCTGTCCACGACAGGCCTGCCGACCTGAGGCCGGGCCGCACGCAGTGGCCGAGAACTCCACGAGAGGACACCCCCGATGACCGAGGCGTACATCGTCGATGCCGTCCGCACCCCGGTGGGCCGCCGGGGGAAGGGACTGGCGCACGTCCACCCCCTGGACCTGGCCGCCGCACCGATCGCCGAACTCGTCCGCCGCGCCGGGATCGACGCGGCTGAGTACGACGAGGTCATCCTGGGGTGCATCGACCAGCTCGGCCCACAGGCCATGGACATCGCCCGCAACGCCTGGCTCGCGGCCGGGCTCTCGGACCAGGTCCCCGGCACGACGGTCGAGCGCCAGTGCGGTTCGGGCCAGCAGGCGGTCCACTACGCGGCCCAGGCCGTCCTGAGCGGCACCGCGGACCTCGTCGTGGCCGGGGGAGTGCAGTCCATGTCCGCGATCCCGTTGTCACAGTCCAACCGCGCCGGCGCCGAGTTCGGCTTCCCCGACCCGTTCACCGGCTCCGCGGACTGGGCGGCCCGCTACGGGACGGTGGAGATCTCACAGTTCCGTGGGGCCGAGATGATGGCCGAACGCTGGGGATTCACCCGCGCCGAGCTCGAGGAGCTGGCGGTGGCCTCCCACGAGCGGGCCCTGGCGGCCCAGGCCGAGGGCAGGTTCGCGGCGGAGATCGTGCCGGTGCCCGCGGCGCCGGACGTCACCGCCGACGAGGGACCGCGCGTCCCGGACCGCGAGAAGATGCGCTCGCTGGACCCGATCCTGCCGGGCGGCCTGCACACCGCGGCCACCGCCTCCCAGATGTCGGACGGCGCCGCGGCCCTGCTCATCGCCTCGCCGGCGGCCGTGGACCGCTACGGGCTCACCCCCCGGGCCCGCATCCACCACCTCTCCGCTCGCGGTGACGACCCGGTGATGATGCTCTCGGCCCCCATCCGGGCCACGGCCCACGCGCTGCGCCGGACGGGGATGACGCTCGAGCAGATGGACCGGATCGAGATCAACGAGGCCTTCGCCGCGGTGGTGCTCGCCTGGCAGCGCGAGACCGGTGTGGACCCGGCCCGGGTCAACGTCAACGGCGGGGCCATGGCCCTCGGGCACCCCATCGGGGCCACCGGGGCGCGGCTGATGACCTCACTGCTGTACGAGCTCGAGCGCAGCGGCGGACGTTTCGGCCTGCAGACGATGTGCGAGGGCGGCGGGCAGGCCAACGTCACCATCCTCGAACGGCTCTGACCCTGCCCGGGCGCCGCCCGCCCGCGGATGGGCGCCGCCGGGCCGGCGCTCAGGACGCGGGATAGGTGACCCTGCCGTCGTCGGGGTCCACGACGGCGCCGTCCGTGAGCCGGGCCCCGGTCACCGAACCCGGCCCCATGAGGTGGTGCACCTGCTCGCCCGCGGCCAGGAGGTGGTCCGCGATGATCCGGCGGTGACAGCGCCACCAGACCGCCTCGGAGCACATCACCGCCACCGTCCGCTCAGCGGCCCAGGCCCGCAGGTCCGCCAGTCCGGCGCGGAACTCGGCGGACAGGGCGTAGTCCGCGTAGTTGTGGAAGCTGCGGTGGCGCCAGAACCCATTGACCTCCTCCGGGACGTCCCGGTCCCGCGGCCGCCGGCCGCCCAGGGCGGCAAGACGCCGGTAGTCGATGCCGGCGGCCGGCAGCGAGCGCGCCAGCGCGTCCTCGTCGAAGTGCGGATAGCGGCGCGAACCGGGCAGGCGCCGGACGTCCGCCACCCCGATGACGCCGACGGAACGCAGTAGGTCGACGAACTCCTCCAGCGACCTGGTCGAGTGACCCACCGTGTAGAAGGGCGCATCCATGCCACCGAATCTAGCGCCCGGTCCGGAGGCGTCCGGTGAGTGAACTTGCAGTTGCCAACCGAGAGGAGGACAGTATATGGGTGCATTCACCAGCAACCACCGAATTGACCGCCGCCGAGCGGAACCCCTCGGGCAAGACCTTCTTCGGTCAGCCGGGACCGCTCGCCAACCTCTTCAGCGTCGAGCTCTGGGAGCGCTTCTCGTTCTACGGGATGCAGGCCATGCTCGTGTACTACATGAGCTGGACGGCCGTAGAGGGCGGCCTCGGCATCGACGTCCCCGTGGCCACGGGCATCGTCGGCGCCTACGGCGGCATGGTCTACGTGTTCTGCATCATCGGTGGCTGGGTGGCCGACCGTCTGATCGGCTCGGAACGCACCATGTTCTACTCCGCCGTCATGATCATGCTGGGGCACATCGCCCTGGCCGTGATCCCGGCGGTCCCGGGGCTCATCCTGGGCCTGCTGCTGGTGGCGCTCGGCTCCGGCGGACTGAAGGCCAATGCCGCCAACCTGGTCGGCCACCTGTACACGCGCGGCGACTCCCGGCGCGACGCCGGGTTCTCCATCTTCTACATGGGCGTGAACATCGGTGCCCTCTTCGGTCCGCTGATCACCGGGTGGGCCCGTGACACCTGGGGCTTCCACCTCGGCTTCGGCCTGGCCGCCGCCGGCATGGCCATCGGGCTGGCCCAGTACGCCATGACGCGCAAGAACCTACCCGCTGACGTGCACCTCGTGCCCGACCCGCTGCCGCGCAGCCAGTACGGCCGGTGGGCCGGCATCGCCGTCGCGGCCCTGGCCGTCGTCGTCGTGCTGCTGGCCACCGGAGTGGTCAACCCCGGCAACCTGTCCGATGCCGTCGTGCTCCTGTCCGCCGGCGCGGCGGTGCTGATCTTCGCCGTCCTGCTGTCCTCGGCCAAGATCACCGCCGAGGAGCGCAGCCGGGTCAAGGCCTTCATCCCGCTGTTCATCGGCTCGGCCGTGTTCTTCGCCCTGTTCCAGCAGCAGTTCACCGTGATCGCCCTGTACTCCGAGAACCGCCTGGACCGGAACCTGTTCGGCTGGGAGATGCCGATGGAGTGGGTCAACTCCATCAACCCGATCTTCATCATCCTCTTCGCCCCGATGTTCGCCGTGCTCTGGACCCGCCTCGGGCGCCGTCAGCCCAACACCCCGGTGAAGTTCGGCCTGGGCATCGCCGCCATCGGCGCGGCGTTCCTGCTGTTCATCCCGGTGGCGGACGTGGTGGCCGTGCCGCTGCTGTGGCTGGCGCTCATCCTGTTCATCGCCACGATGGGCGAGCTGCTGGTCTCCCCGGTGGGCCTGTCCCTGTCCACCAAGCTGGCGCCCACGGCCTTCCCGGTGCTCATGGTGGCCCTGTACAACCTCTCCGTGGCCCTCGGCACCGCCCTGGCCGGAACGCTGGCCGGGTCCTACACCCAGGACAACGAGGCCATGTACTTCGGCATCATCGGCGCGGTGACGATCGCCATCGGCGTGCTGATGCTGGCCGTGGCGCGCCCGGTGCACCGGGCCATGCGCGGCGTGCACTGACGCCCGGCGGTCCGACGAGACCGAACCCCCACGGCTGCGGCGCCG
>DATBUG010000212.1:0-1779 GCA_036516315.1 Citricoccus sp. | reverse complement strand
TCCGTGGCCTCCGCTCCCGTGAGCGCGGACATCGAACGGGTGAACGAGGTCCCGTCCTACGGGTACGGGCTGGCCCCGTACTTCATGTCCCTGGCCCTCTGGGTGGGCGCCCTCGGGTACTTCCTGATGCGCCCGGCGGTGCGCACGGGCATGTTCGAGGAGGGCATGCCGGCCTGGCGGGTGCTGTTGCGCAGCATGGCGCTGCCGGCCCTCATGGCCGTGGCGCAGTCGCTGGTGATGGTCGGCGTGATCGTCCTCGGCCTGGACATGACCCCGGCGGACGGCTGGGGCCTGGCGGGCTTCGCCGTGCTGACGGCCCTGACGTTCATGGCCATCAACCAGGCCCTGATCGCCCTGCTCGGCCCGCCCGGGCGGTTTGTCGCCCTGGTGCTGATCGTGCTGCAGCTCTCCGCGGCGGGCGGGACCTACCCGGTGCAGACCGCCCCGGCGTTCTTCCAGGCCGTGCACCCCTGGCTGCCCCTGACCTATGCGGTCGAGTCGTTCCGGTCCCTCATCGCCGGCGGCACGATCGGTCTCGGCCACGGCATTGTGGTGATGCTGGTCTGGATGGGCGTCGCCCTGGTGATGCTCGCGGTGGCCGTGGGGGTGAAGGCACGCAGGGCCCGTTCCACGGGTGGCTCATCAGACGGTGGGGTACGGGCCGTTCCGGCCACGGCCTGAGGCCGGGACGGTCACCGGCCGCAGCGGTCCGGGCGTTCCCAGGGCCAGTCCGTGCCGATCCAGTCCACGATCGCGTCGGCCAGCGGGCCGTCGAGGTCGGCGTGGCTGGCCCGTACCCAGGACTGGACGGACACGTCGTGGTCCTCGGAGGGTGCCGGGTACAGGTAAACGCACCCGATGACGTCGCCGTCCGCCGGATCCAGGACGGTGAAGGTGAACCCTGTGCGGGCCGCGAAGTCGGCGGCGTGCCGTTCGAGGTCGGCCAGGTTGCGCTCAAGGGTGTACCCCTCCGGCGGTGGCCAGCTGCCGTCCGGGTAACCGGGCGTGGACCGGATGTGCTCGACGCTGGACATCCACGCGGCGCGGTCGGCTTCGTTGTGCTGCGGCCCCAGCGGTTCCAGGCGGAACCGCTCGGTGACCAGGGACGTGGGCGGGTCGAAGCCGGCGGGAACGAATTCTGGGGTCGCCATGGCCGGAGTGTATCCCCGTTCCCTCAACCGGCAACGGCCACCCGTGCTTACGTCAGGCTCGCCCGAGCCCCGCCAGCACCTCGTCCACCACGGCGCCCGGGTCCCGGGCCTCCATGATGGCCCGCACCAGCGCGACGCCGGCCACGCCGGTGCCCGCGAGCGCGGGGACGTCCTCCGGCTCGATCCCCCCGATCGCGATCACCGGCAGGGACGTCGCGGACACCAGCTCCGGATAACCCGTCACCCCGATCGGCTCCCGGCCGGAGTCCTTGGTCGGGGTCGGACGGAAGGGGCCGGCACCGACGTAGTCGATGACCCCGCGCAACCGGTCAGCCGCCCGGACCAGGCCCGGCGTCCCCGTGGTCAGCCCGATGACGGCCTCCGGTCCCAGCAGCTGCCGCGCCACGGCGACCGGCAGGTCGTCCTGTCCCAGGTGCACGCCGTGGACGGGCGCGCCGCGGTGCCGCGCCGCATACGCGACGTCCGCCCGGTCGTCCACCAGCACGCGCGTGGTGGGACGGGCGGTGTGCACGGCCTCGGCCACGGCGCAGGTCAGCTCGAGCAGCTCCGCGGCGGTGGCATCCTTGGCGCGGACTTGCACGACGCCGGCCACGCCGGTGCCCGCGAG
>DATBUG010000211.1:0-2194 GCA_036516315.1 Citricoccus sp. | reverse complement strand
GACCCCACGGTCCTAGGGTCGGCTCCATGAACGCCACCATCGGTTCCAGCATGTACCTCAACCTGCCCGTCCGGGACGTGGAGGCCACCCGGCAGTTCTGGACCCGGGCCGGCGTGCGGATCTCCGAGGACTACTCGGACGAGCACGCCGTCTCCCTGAGCTTCAGCGACCACGTGGTCGTGATGCTGCTGCACCGGGACTTCTACGCCACATTCCTCGCCGGACGGCCCGTGGCCGATCCGCACACCGCCAACGGCGCCATCGTGTGCCTCGACGCCGCCTCGACGCAGGACGTGGACGCCTTCGTGGACGCCGCCGTCGCCGCCGGGGCCACCGAGGTCCCGGCCCCCGAACCGAACCCGGCCCAGGAGATGATCGACGCGGGGATGATGTACGGACGGACCTTCGCCGACCCGGACGGGCATCAGTGGGAGATCCTGTGGATGTCCGACCAGATGCCCGCGGGGTGACCGGCCATGCCGGTGCCGTCCCGGGCCGGCCGCCGACGGGGTGACATCACCGGCCGGTGGCCGCACACTGGACGGGTGAGGGACCAGCGTGCGGAGCACGAGGCCGCCGCCCGGCGCGCCGTCGACTTCATCACGGAACGGGCCGCCGAGCCGATCACCGTCGCGGACATGGCCGACGCCGCCGGCTACAGCCCGTTCCACTTCACGCGCCTGTTCGCGGACCGGTTCCGCGTCACCCCGAACCGCTTCCTGGCCGGCGTGCGCTTCCACCGGGCCAAGCAGTTGCTGCTCACCGGGGACGATCCGGTCGTGGACATCTGCCACGAGGTGGGCTTCTCCTCCCCCGGCACCTTCACCCGCCGGTTCCGGGAGGAGGTGGGGGTGGCCCCCTCCGCCCTGCGCCAGCTGGCCGATGAGCTCTCAGACAGGACGCCGCGCCCGTTCACCCTCGTCCCGGACGGGGTCACGGAGGCGGACCTCGACGACGGTGCCCCCGACCCGGCCACCGGGCTGCTGGGGACCGTGCACGGCACCGTGCGGCTGCCGGAGTATCTGCGGGCCGGCCCCGGATTGGATCCGCTGGTCTGGATCGGCTTCTATCCCGTACCCTCTCCGGCGGGCCTGCCGGTGACCGGCGTGCTGCGCCTGGGCGAGGGCGAGTTCCGGCTGCCCCTGCTGTCCTCGGCGCGCTGGTTGCTCGCCACCGCGGTCCCGGCCACCGCGGACCCGCAGGAACACCTGGCCAGCGCGCGTCCCGCCGTCGGGATCCATCCCCGCCCGCTCACTGGACCCGCGACCGTCCGGCTCACCCTGGCCACCGCCGCCCCGTGGCAGTTCCCGTTGCTCTCCGCCCTGCCGGCCCTCGTGCCCGAGCACCACCACTTCCTCAGGAGGACGTCATGACCGACCACGTGCCCACCGCCAACACCGACTCGATCGGCATCAGCCACGGATCCCCAGTCTGGGTGGACCTCACCGTCCCGGACCTGGAAGCCGTGACGCCGTTCTACACCGCCCTGTTCGGGTGGGACTTCGAGGACTACGGCGAGGAGTTCGGCCACTACCACATGATCACCAGCGGCGGTGCGCACGTGGGCGGGGCCATGTCCCAGGCCCCGGACGAGTCGGGCCAGCCGGCCGCGTGGTCCGTGTACCTCAAGAGCGAGGACATCACCCGGTCCCTGACCGAGACCGCGGAGGCCGGCGGGGCCGTCCTGGTGCCGGCCATGCCGGTGGGGGACCTGGGCCAGATGGGGGTGGTGACCACTCCCGGCGGCGAGGTCCTCGGTGTGTGGCAGAACGGCACCTTCGGCGGCTTCATGATGACCCGACGGGTCGGTTCCCCGGTCTGGTTCGAGGTGATGAGCTTCGGCTTCGATGCCGACGCCGACTACTACCGCAGGGTGTGGGGTTGGGAACCGACTGTGTTGGACATGGGCTCCGACGCCGGCACCGGGGATTCCGGCAGTGGAGACTCCGCGGACGAGGCACCGGGAACGCGGTACGCGAACAACCGGCCGGGAGAGGCGGCGACGGCCGGACTGTGCGAGGCCGACCCATCCTGGTTCCCCGAGGGCACGCCGTCCTACTGGCGGGCCTACTTCATCGTCGAGGACGCGGACGAGGCGGCCCGGACGGTCACCGGTCACGGCGGCTCCGTGCTGGACGGCCCGATGGACACCCCCTTCGGCCGGATCGCGACCGTGGCCGATCCGGCGGGGGCG
>DATBUG010000210.1:0-2404 GCA_036516315.1 Citricoccus sp. | reverse complement strand
CCGCACTTGACGTCCAGCACCAGCGTGCCGGTGCCCTCGGCGATCTTCTTGGACATGATCGAGGAGGCGATCAGCGGGATCGCCTCCACGGTCCCGGTGACGTCACGCAGGGCGTAGAGCTTCTTGTCCGCGGGGGCCAGCCCGGCGCCCGCCGCGCAGATCACGGCCCCGACGTCCTGGAGCTGGTCCATCATGGCCGCGTTGGACAACTCGGCCCGCCAGCCGGGGATGGACTCGAGCTTGTCCAGGGTGCCGCCGGTGTGTCCCAGCCCGCGGCCGGAGAGCTGCGGCACCGCGACGCCGTAGACGGCGACGAGCGGGGCCAGCGGCAGGGTGATCTTGTCCCCCACCCCGCCGGTCGAGTGCTTGTCCGCGGTCGGCTTCACACCGCCGTCGGGGGTGCGCAGCCCGGAGAAGTCCATCCGCTCGCCCGAGGAGATCATGGCGTGGGTCCACCGGGCGATCTCGGCGCGGTCCATCCCGTTGATCAGGATCGCCATGGCGAGTGCGGCCATCTGCTCGTGGGCGACGACGCCGCGGGTGTAGGCATCCACCACCCAGTCGATCTGCTCACCGGTCAGGCCGTGACGGTCCCGCTTGGCGCGGATGACCTCGACGGCGTCGAACGGCTCGGCGGGCGCGGGGACATGACCAGCAGTATGGCCAGCCGTGTGGTCAGCGGAGCGGTCTGAGGCGTGATCAGGCATGACGCTCACGGTAGTCGGTCATGTCCGCGGGGCCGAAAGCCTCGGGCAGCACCTGGTCCATGGTCAGCTCCCCCTCCGGGCCCATCAGCACCATGCCGGGGGCGTGGAATTCGAAGAGCAGCTGCCGGCACCGCCCGCAGGGCATCAGCACGTTGCCCTCGCCGTTGACGCAGTAGAACGCCACGAGCCGGCCCCCGCCGGTCATCTGCAGCTGGGACACCAGGGAGCACTCGGCACACAGCGTCAGCCCCAGGGAGGCGTTCTCGATGTTGCACCCGGCCACGATCCGCCCGTCCTCGACCATGGCGGCCGCGCCGACGGGGAAGGAGGAGTAGGGCACGTAGGCCCGGGTCATGGCCGCCCGCGCGGCGGACTCCAGCCGCTTCCAGTCGATGCCCGAGCCCGTTCCGGTGATCCGCGGGATGGACGCCGTGAGCGGGATGTCGTCCGCGAAGGTCTCGTCGAGGTTGTCGTTGTAGAACTCGGTCACGGCTACTCCTTGACGTAGGGGGTCCCCGCGGCGGCCGGGCCGCGCGAGCGGCCGACCAGGCCGGCGACCACCAGGATGGTCACGAGGTAGGGCAGCATCGCCATGAACTGGCTGGGCACCGGGGTGCCGAGGATGGCCAGGACGAACTGCATGTTGGTGGCGAAGCCGAACAGCAGCGCGGCGAAGAACGCCCCGATCGGGTTCCAGCGCCCGAAGATCACGGCGGCCAGGGCGATGAACCCCTGCCCGGCCGTCATCTCCTTGGAGAACGAGGAGGAGTTCACCAGGGTGAAGAACGCCCCGCCCATCCCGGCGACCGCCCCGGCCAGCAGGACGTTGGCGTACCGGGTGGCGATCACGTTGATGCCCACAGTGTCCGCCGCCTTGGGGTGCTCGCCCACGGCCCGCACCCGCAGGCCCCACTTGGTGCGGAACAGGCCCACGTACAGGGCCGCCACGATCAGGTACATCCCGTAGCCCAGCACCGTCTGGTCGAAGAAGATCGGGCCGATGACCGGGATGTCCGCCAGCACCGGGATCCGGATGCTCGCGAAGTGCGGCGGGGAGTTGTAGCGCGAGGAGTCCGAGCTGAGCAGGGTGGAGAACAGGAAGCTGGTCAGCCCGGTCACCAGCACGTTGAGCACCACGCCCACGATCACCTGGTTGACCAGGTAGCGGATGGAGAACACCGCCAGCAGGGCGGAGACGAGCACGCCGGCCACCACGGCGGCCAGCAGCCCCGCCCAGACCGAGCCGGTGAGGGAGGCGGTCACGGCCGCGGTGAAGGCCCCGGAGAGCAGCTGCCCCTCGATGGCGATGTTGACCACGCCGGCACGCTCGGAGAGCACGCCGGCCATCGAGCCGAAGATCAGCGGGACAGCGAGGACAAAGGCACCGGAGATCAGCCCGGTGAGGAACACCGTGGTGGTGTCTGCCGCGCCGACCACCCAGACGAGGAACCCGGTCACGAACAGTACGGCGAAGGCGGCCGGGCCCCAACCGGGGACGGTCCCGCGGCGGCGCACGGCCAGGAATGCCCAGACGGTGAGCGCGGCCAGCAGCACCGTGATGATCCAGCCCACCGGCACGGTGGGGGCCACCAGGTCCGGGATCCGCACGGCGTCGGCGTCGGTCGAGATGCGGAAGGTGGCCGAGGCCCCCGAGGCGTTCAGGGCGAAGACCAGCAGGGAGACCGCCGTGAGCACGG
>DATBUG010000209.1:0-5474 GCA_036516315.1 Citricoccus sp. | reverse complement strand
GCGCCGTGCTCCGTGAGCAGGGTCCTGAGGTCCTCGGCGTGCTGTCCGATCCACTGGAGAGGGTCGGGGCCGTCCGCGATGGTGACGACGGCAGGGTGGCCGGCCTGGCGTTCCAGGGCCGGGCGGGTCGGGGCGGTGGGGTGGGACATCAGGATTCCTTCGGGGTCACGGAGAGGGGTGGGGTGGGGAGGGCAGGGTGAGCGGTCGTGGCGGACGCGGCACCGAGCAGGAGCGCCTGGTCCGCCAGCACCGGCGTGCGCAGGATGTCCTGGAACGACACCGCGCGCCCGAGGTGGACGGCGAGCCGGACGGCGGACAGGGAGGTGCCGCCCAGGCCGGCGAAGGAGTCCTGGCGGCGGATCCGCTCCGGTGGCAGGCCCAGGACGGAGCCCCAGGCCTCGGCGAGGCGCCGCTCGTCGGGCGTCAACGCCTCTGCGGGAGCGCCGGGCGCTTGCGGGGCGTCCCGGACCGCCTGGGCCAGGGCCTTGCGGTCGATCTTCCCGTTCGGGGTGAGTGGCAGGCGTGGGCGCCACCGGTAGGTGGCCGGGACCATGTACGCCGGGACGCGCGCGGCCACGTGGTCTCGGATCGACTCGGCGTGGAGCGGGGCGCTCCCGGAGTAGAACGCCACCAGGAACGGGGACCCGTCGGGCCCCTCGCCGACCACGACCGCCCCGTCCCGAACGCCCGGGGCCTGGGACAGGGCGTTCTCGACCTCGCCGATCTCGATGCGGAACCCGCGGATCTTCACCTGGTGGTCCCGGCGCCCCAGGAAGTCGAGCTTCCCGTCCGGCCGCCACCGCCCGTAGTCACCGGTCCGGCAGATCCGCGCCCCCTCGCGGTGGGGGTCGCGCCCGAACATGGCCCCGGTCCGCTCGGGGTCGTTGACGTAACCACGGCCCACGCACACGCCGGAGAACACGATCAGCCCCGGGGCACCGAGCGGGACGGGGCGGCCGTCGTCGTCGACCACGTCGACGTGGGTGTTGTTGATCGGCCGCCCGAGGGGCACCTGGGACCCGGCTGGGGGCCGGTCCATGATCTCGTGCACGGCGTCGTCCGAGGTCTCGGTGAGCCCATAGGTGTTGACCACCGGAATGCCGGGATACAGCGCGAACCACCGCTGGACGAGTTCCTTCTTCAACAGGTCCCCGGTGGGGCACACGCAGTGTAGGTCCGGCAACGGCCGCGGGTGCCGTTCGAGGTAGGACACGAGCACATCCAGGTACGAGGGCACGAGCTGGACGACACCGGCCCGTTCCTCCACGAGGGTGGTCACGAAGCGCTCCACGTCCAGGATCGTGTCCTGGTCGACGATCAGCGTGTGACCGCCGACCAGCAGGGCGGCCACGAGTTGCCACACGGAGATGTCGAAGCACTGCGGGCCGGTCTGCGGGATCACCTCCCCCTCCCGGACGCCGAGGTCCTCGATCTTGGCCAGGATGTGGTTGAGCATCCCGGCGTGTTCGCACATCACCCCCTTCGGCTGTCCGGTCGAGCCCGAGGTGAACAGGACGTAGGCCAGCTGGTCCGGGCCGACGTGGAGGCCGAGGTCCTCCTCGAGGTGTTCCTCCGCGGCGAGGTGCTCGACGAGGAGCCTGTTCACCCCGGGCAGGGCCGGCAGCGCCCGGTCGAGGGCGGCGGCGCTGGCGCGCTCGGTCACGACCACGGTGGACTCGGCGCGGGTGATGGCCGCGGCCATGCGCTCCGGGGGGAAGTGCGGTTCGAGCGGGAGGTAGGCCAGCCCCGCCTTCCAGATCGCCAGGACGGTGACCATCCAGTCGAGGTTGCGCTCCAACACCACGGTGATCACGTCCTCGTGGCCGAGGCCGCGGTCCAGCAGCGCCCTGCCCAGCCTGTTCGCCCGGGCGTTCAGCTCGCGGTAGGTCACCCGGGTCCCGCGGTGCACGGCGGCGAGCGCGTCCGGAGTGGCCGCGGCCCGGCGCTCCAGGAACTCGTGCACCCGCAGGTCCGGCAGGTCCCGCTCGGGGCCGGCGAGTCCGTGCAGCTGGGCGTGGAGCTCCTCGGGGCCGAGCAGGCACGCGCGGGCGTGCGCGGCCCCGGGATCCTCGGTCATCGCCTCCAGGGCGGCCAGGTGGTAGCCGGCCAGGCGTGCGGCGGCGGAGGCGTCGACGGCATCGGTGCGGTACCGCAACCGGAGCCGGCTGCCGGAGACCTCCCGCGGCATGGAGAGCCACAGGACGGTGTCGGCAGTCGATGGTCCAGTGGTGTCCCACGGGTCGAGCACGGTCTCGAACAGGGAACCGTTCAGGCCCGGCTCGCGGTGGGCCCGGGCCAGGTCCACGCCGCGCCCGGCCTCGTCCAGATGCCTGCGCACGTCACGCACCCGCCGGTCCACGTCGGCCACCAGCGCCTGCCAGGAGGCCGGGCCGGTGGTCAGCCGGCACGGCACCGGCTCGAGGCCGCGGGCCGGGACGTACCCGGTGACGACCTGCGGCTCCCCCGCCATCGTGGAGAGCACCCGGGCGTGGGCGGCCAGCAGCACCGCGTCCGGGGAGACGCCCAGGTAGCCCGCCAGCCGGTGCAGCGCCCGCACGAGGTCCTCGGGGACGGTCTCGCAGTGCTCGGCAAGGCCCGGACGGGGGTCCAGGGTCCACCGGGGTATCGTCGTCGGTCCCGCGCCGGCGAGCATCTCGTGCCAGAAGTCCTGTCTGGTCTCCGTCAGCATGTCCATCTGAGGTCCTGTTCCTGTCCTGTTCTGTCCTGATCAGTTCTGGGTCTGTTCTGGGTCTGTTCTGGGTGCCGCGTGGTCGCGCATCAGTCGGTCAGTGCCTCCGCGGGGTTGCCGCCCCAGCGTTCACCGGCGGGGACCTCCGCGCCCTTCATGAGGAAGGAGTCGGCGGCCAGCTCCGCGCCGTGGTCCATCCGGGCGCCGTAGAGGACCATCGCGGACACGCCCACGGCACACCGCGAGCCGATCGTGATGGCGTCGGACTTGAAGGCGTAGTCCTCCTGGGAGTGGCACTGGATCCACGCACCCGTGTTGAGGGCGACGTCGTCGCCGAGGGCGACGAGGTTCTTCTCGGCGATCTGTGCGCCGTCGTCGAACAGGCGACGGCCGACCCGCACGCCGAGCATCCGCAGGATGACCCCCTTGAACGGCGTGCCGTTGAACAGCGGGCTGATCTCGGCCTCGAGCTTGAAGAACCGTTCCGTCCGCCAGAAGTCGACGTCGTAGATGGAGCAGTACTTGGGCCGCAGGGGCTTGAACCCCGTGGAGGCGCGCTCGACCAGTGCGCCGAGGAACACCCCGGAGAGGAGGGTGAGGACCATCGCCGCCGCGAGGGCCGCCTCGCCGGCCAGGAAGTAGAGGTCGACCGCGAGGAATCCCGTCAGGGTGGCCACGAAGGCCTGGAACCAGCGGGCGAGCAGGAACAGCCCGGCGGTCACGAGATTGTGCCTGTTCTTCGCGGCGAGCCGGCGCGGGAGGTCCTCGTCGTGGGCCATGCGGACGAACGCGCTGTCCCGCTGGACCGTGCGGGGGATCTCGAAGGCCGGCGAGCCCAGGAGCCCGACACCCTCGCGGACCGGCCCGTCGATGGGCACCAGCGCCTTCGTCGCGATGAGGCAGTCCCGGCCCGTCGTGGCCCCCGGTGGATAGAGAATCTCGTTGCCGAAGAAGCTGCCGGCCGGAAGGGAACTGCGGGAGACGCTGAACGAGGTGCTGGAGTAGGTGGCGTTGACGATCGAGATCCCGCTGGCGACCACCGTCCCACTGCCGACGGAGACCAGGTATGGGTTGTCGTGCTTGATCTCGGTGCCGAAGTTCGACCCGGTCTGCACGACCGGGGTCAGCCGGTACCCGAGCGCCCGCAGGTAGTGGACGATGGCAGAGCTGTCACCGAAGAGGTCATGGAAGAACCGGCGGTTGGTCAGGCCCTCGATCGCACGGTGGCACGCGAAGTGGAACCCGTAGAGGGGATAGGTCCGGTCCGGCCTCAGGACGGTGTTCAGCAACCGGGGCACGGTCGCGACCACCAGCAGGCCCAGGAGGTGACGGCCGAAGAAGATGATCAGGGAGGTCACCAGCACGAAGCCGTAGAAGGACCCGCTCGTGAAGGACACGGTCGGTGACCAGAGCATGGCGGACAGCCCGGGCGCCGCGTCCAACAGCAGGGGTAACCCAGCGAAGGCCCCCGGAAGGCTCACCCCGAACAGGCCCACCAGCTGCCAGCAGACGTAGGCAGCCCGCCGCCCGGGGCGCTGGTCCGTGGTGCCGACGGTACGGTAGTCCGTCCGGGTGGGCTGTCCCGGAGAACCGTGCCACCGCTCACCGGCGGGCACGGCCTGGCCCTCGTGCAGCGAGGAGGCGTGGCCCAGCTGGGCACCGTCCCCCACGGAGGTGCCGATGTCGAACACGGCCTTCTCCCCGACGAAGGCACCCCTGCCGATGGACACCGGGCCCGTCTGGATCACCCCGCTGAGGGCGCGGTACCCGTTGAGGAAGGAGTCCTTGTCGATGACGGCGTGCGCCCCGATGGTCACCAGGTCGGTGCAGACGGGCACGTGCCGGGTGAGGACGACCGCTCCCCTGCCCACCTGCACCCCCAGCGCCCGGAGATAGGCCAGGTACAGCGGGGTCCCGGCGAAGAGGACGAGCGGGTTGGACACGACGAGGGTCCTGACCAGCCAGAACCGGACGTAGTCCAGGCTCCACATCCGGATCTCCCGGGGCGTCCAGCGGCCGATGAGCGCCCACTTGGCCACCACCGGCAGCGTGCACAGGGACACGAAGGTCACCGCACCGAACCCGGCCCCGCGGAGGTAGTGGTCCAGCAGGCCCGCCCCCGCCCACACCCAGAGCACGCCCCGCTCGACGAGCACGGCGAACACCAGGGTGTAGGCGAGCAGGGCCAGGGCCTGCAGTGCACCGCACAGCACGTACTCACCCGTGGTGACCGGGGAACGGCCCGCGGTTGCGGGACGGGCGGCCGCGGGCTCGGCCGTCGGCGCCTCCGCCGGTCCGGCCGGGGCCACCGTGGTGGTGAGTGACGAGGCCAGGGCGGTGACCGTCGGGTACCGGTAGACGTCCTTGATGGACACCGCCGGCAGGTCTGCCTCCCGGCGCACCCGGGCGCAGAACCGCGCCATCGTGAGCGAGTCCGCGCCCAGGTCCTCGAAGAAGTCGGCGTCCGGGGCGACCTGGTCCCGGCCCAGCACCCCGGCCAGCACCTCTGTCAGCAACCCCGTCAACCGGTCCTGCGCCGCAGGCGCGCCCGCCGAGGACAGCGTCCCGACCAGCGCCGCGGTGAGCGCGGAGACGCTCGGGTGCCGGTAGACGTCCTTGATGGACACCGCCGGCAGGTCCGCCTCCCGGCGCACCCGGGCGCAGAACCGCGCCATCGTGAGCGAGTCCGCGCCCAGGTCCTCGAAGAAGTGTGCGTCCGGGGCGACGTCGTCCACCTCCAGCACCGAGGCCAGAAGGCGGGCCAGCCGGTGGTCGAGGGAGGCAC
>DATBUG010000208.1:0-1624 GCA_036516315.1 Citricoccus sp. | reverse complement strand
GGCGCCGTCCAGTAGTTCCATGTGGGCCTTGAAGTAGGCGTCGATCGTGCCCACGTCCCGCCAGTAGCCCTCGAGCCGGTACTCCTGGACCCGGCCCTGCTCGACGAGGTGCGGCAGGATCGTCTCCCCGTAGTCGCCCAGCGAGATGCCCTCCGGGTCGTCCTGCTGGGCGGTGAGGTGCCGCAGGGCCCGGCCGAGGGCGCCGACGTCGAAGAGGAAGATCTCCGCGGCCACCAGGGGGCCGGACGGGTCCTCGGGCTTGTAGGCGTAATCGGTCACGGTGCCGTCGTCGTCGACCGTGACCACCCCGAACCGGGACGGGTCCTCGTCGGTCTCCGTGGTGATCATCGTCAGGTCCGCGCCGCGGGCCCGGTGCTGCTCGAGGGCCGGTTCCAGGTCGAGCTGGTAGAGGTGATCCGCGCTGAGGACCACCACGGTCTCGGCCCCGAACGCCTCCAGCACGGGCAGCTGCTGGAACAGGGCGTGCCCGTTGCCCGCAGCGAAGCCCTCCTCGGTGCGACCCTCGGCCGGCGGCAGGATCCGCAGGCCGTGGCGGGTGCCGTCCAGGTCCCAGGGCCGCCCGCCGGCCAGGTGCTGGTTCAGCGTGAAAGGCCGGTACTGCTCCACCACCCACACGTCCCGCAGACCCGAGTGGGCCAGGTTGGACAGGACCACGTCAATCAGCCGGAACTGGCCGGCCACCGGGACGGCGGGCTTGGAGCGGGCATCGGTCAGCGGTGCCAGGCGGGACCCGCGGCCGCCGGCGAGGACGAGGGCCACCGTGCGGCGGGCGGGGTCGTCGGGGAAGGGGTCGGCCATGAATCCTCCTGCGGTGTCGGCCACCGGGCCCGGCATCCGGAGCGGAGCGGGCGGCCGGCGTGCGTTCCGGCCCTCACGCTAGCCGTCACGGGGCCGGCCCGCTAAGTGCCGGCGGTCACCGCTGGCAGTGCGGGCACCAGAACAGGACCCGCTCGGGCGTGCCGGACTCCTGGTCGCCGAACTGCTCCACCGCCACGGGGCCGCCGCAGCGCAGGCACCCCTGGCGCTCGCGTCCGTACACCCAGTAATGGGGTTGGCGCCGATCGGTGGTGGCCGGGGCCTGGCGCCCGTCCGCTCGCCGGCCGTGACCGGGCAGCTGGCGGACCGGTGCCTCGCGGACCCGGATGCCGTAGGGCGCTCCGGGGTCCGGCAGCACGCCGGTGGTGCCACGGGGACCGGGTCCGGTGTTGACCCGCATCAGGTCGCGGGCGAGCAGGACCAGGCCGCGTACGTCCGGGACGGCGCCCACCGGCCGGCGGGGGTGCAGCCCGGCCAGCAACAGGGTCTCGCAGCGGTAGATGTTGCCGATCCCGGACACCAGGCGCTGGTCCAGCAGTGCCAGGCCGACCGGCCGGCCGGGGTCGGCCAGCAACCGGCTCACCGAGGCCTGCAGCAGTTCCTCGGCCGCGTCCGGGTCATCCCAGGCAGGGTCGAGCAGGTCGGGTCCCAGGAAGGCCAGGCGGTCGGGGACCGCGTCCGTGGGCAGCACCTCCAGCAGGCCGAGCTGGAAGCCGACGACCTGGTCCTCGGCGGTCTCCAGCACGCAGCGCGCCTGCCAACCGGGGGAACGCCATCGGGGCCGGAC
>DATBUG010000207.1:0-8229 GCA_036516315.1 Citricoccus sp. | reverse complement strand
TCCTGGCCGGACTGGACCACCCGGTCGACCACCCGGAAGACCGTCTGCGAGTCGGCGGCGGCCACTGCGTCCACGACGTCGTCGAGCAGGGCACCGGGGGTGTAGCCCAGCAGGTTGACCGCGAGGTCGTAGCCGATGCCGTCCTCGGCCGCCCCGGCCATGAGCTGGTCCAGCACGGACAGGGTGTCCCGGACAGACCCGCCTCCGGAACGGATCACCAGGGAGAGCACCCCCGGTTCCACGTGGACGCCCTCCTGCACGCAGAGACGCTCGAGGTACTCCATGAGGGGCTCGGGCGGCACGAGGCGGAAGGGGTAGTGGTGCGTGCGGGACCGGATGGTGCCGATCACCTTGTCCGGTTCCGTGGTGGCGAAGATGAACTTGATGTGCGGCGGGGGCTCCTCGACGATCTTCAGCAGGGCGTTGAACCCGGCCGAGGTGACCATGTGGGCCTCGTCGATAATGAAGATCTTGTAGCGGTCCCGGACCGGGGCGAAGGTCGCCCGCTCGCGCAGGTCACGGGCGTCGTCCACGCCGCCGTGGCTGGCCGCGTCGATCTCGATGACGTCCAGCGCACCGGCTCCACCGGTGGCCAGCTCGCGGCAGGAGTCACAGACCCCACACGGACGGGGGGTGGGGCCCTCGGCGCAGTTCAGGCAGCGGGCGAGCACGCGGGCGGAGGTCGTCTTCCCGCAGCCGCGCGGTCCGGAGAACAGGTAGGCGTGGTTGACCCGGTCCTTGGAGAGCGCCGTCATCAGCGGCACGGTGACGTGTTCCTGGCCAATGACGTCCTCGAAGGAGTCGGGACGGTAGCGGCGGTACAGGGCGGTGGTCACCTATGGAACCTTAGCCTCTCGGGGGTGCCCTCTGCAGGGCGGGTCAGGGTGTGTGGAGGAGTCCACGGCGTGGACGGGACACCGTCCGGGTCGAAGGACTCCAGGGCGTGGTGCAGGTCACCGGGCGGCAGTCCGAGGGAGTCGAGCAACAGGTCCCGGACGCTCCCGGGCGACCACCCGCCGTCGGGCACGCCGGGGGTGCCCGCGGGCAGGGCGGCCAGGTCCTCGAGGGTGACCGCGCCGTCGCGCTTGGCCAGCCGCTGGCCCGCCTCGTTGAGCACCAGGGGCACGTGCACGTACTCGGTGGCCGGTGCCACCAGGCCCATCCGCGGTGCCAGCAACCGGGCCAGCCAGTCCTGGCGCGGGGTGGACGAGAGCAGGTCGTCGCCCCGCACCACCTGGTCGATCCCCTGGGCGAGGTCGTCGACCACGACGGCCAGGTTGTAGGCGTAGGCGCCGTCGTTGCGGCGCACCACGAAGTCGTCGACGGCGGCGGTGACCATCCCGTGCAAGCGGTCGGCCACGGCGTGGGCGGGCGGCGGACCTCCGGGCCGCCCCGCGGCCGCGGCCGCATCGATGCGCAGCGCCGCGGGCCGCTCGCGGCGCCGGCGCTCGCGCTCGGCCGGGGACAGGTCCCGGCACGTACCGGGATAGGACCCCGGTGGCAGGACGACCGCCGGGCGATCGGGACCGGCTTCGGGCGATCCTGCCGGGACGGGGGAGTGGGGTGCTTCCGGGTCCGGGTGGGGCGCACTGGTGGCCTCGGCGATGTCCCGGCGGGAACAGAAACACTCGTACACCAGGCCGTCCGAGACCAGCGCGTCCACGACGTCCGCGTAGTGCTCGACGCGTTCGGACTGGCGGACCGGCGGACCGTCCCAGTCCAGTCCGAGCGCCCTGAGGTCGGACAGCTGGGACTCCTCGGCGCCCGAGCGCACGCGGTCCAGGTCCTCGACGCGCATCAGGAAGCGGCGGCCGGAGTGCCGGGCGTACAACCAGGCCAGGATGGCGGTGCGCAGGTTGCCCAGGTGCAGGGGGCCGGACGGGCTGGGCGCGTAGCGGCCTGCGGGCATGGACACCTCCGTGTGGATGCCGGGCGGTGATGAAAGCGGTGGGGGAACGTGAAGACCCCCCACGCACCTGCCAGAGCCCACCTACCCTTGCTACCTTCCGGTCCTGGGGGAGTTCAGCGAGATGACACCACGTGAGGGGCCGGCATCCATCATACCAGTGCGCGGGCCCCGGTCGAATCGCTCCGGCCAGGAGGGGTGCTCTCGGCGCCGCCGGCCGGCCTCGACGGGGTACCGCCGGCGCCGATTGGTCCCCGGGGGCGGATGTCGGGTACGATGGAACCTGCTCTAGCGTCGATCGCCCTCCGGGGTGAGCGGCCAGGGCGACTGAGGAGGATTCGCCTAGCGGCCTATGGCGCACGCCTGGAACGCGTGTTGGGTTAACGCCCTCGGGGGTTCAAATCCCCCATCCTCCGCCAGTGGCAGCGGCCCCGACCGGCATCGATCCGGTCGGGGCCGCTTTGTCATGCCCTGAGTTCGCCCGTTCCACGCCCGCCCCTCTGCCCGCGCGGTCACCGCGCCGCCGGCACCGGTGACCGAGCTGGAACCCGGTGCCGAACCTGAACACCCTGTCGGGTTCGCCACCGATGCCTTACGCTGTGACGGTCATCACACGATCGCGGTGGTCTTCCCGGGGCGTCCAGCCGCCGGCCGGGCCGCCCGGACGAAGGGCTACGGGCATGAGCGCAGTGACCGAATCCAGTTCGACCCACCACCTGGACAGGAAGAACCTGCGCCGGGTGGTGACCGCCTCCATGGCCGGCACGGTCGTGGAGTGGTACGAGTTCTTCCTCTACGCCACCGCGGCGACCATCGTCTTCAACAAGATCTTCTTCCCCGCCGGGGGCAGTGAGCTGGACGCGATCATCAACGCGTTCCTCACCTACGCCGTCGGATTCGTCGCCCGGCCGATCGGCGGCATCGTCTTCGGCCACTTCGGGGACAAGTACGGGCGCAAGGGCCTGTTGCAGCTGGCGATCATCCTGGTCGGCGTCACCACGTTCCTCATGGGCTGCCTGCCCACGTTCGACGCCATCGGCTACGCCGCACCGATCCTGCTGGTGGTGCTGCGGTTCTTCCAGGGCTTCGCGGTCGGCGGTGAGTGGGGCGGGGCGGTCCTGCTGGTCTCCGAGCACTCGCCGAACAAGGAGCGCGGCTTCTGGGCCTCCTGGCCCCAGGCGGCGGTGCCGATGGGCAACCTGCTGGCCACCATCGTGCTGCTGGTCCTCAACGGCGTGCTCTCGGAGGAGGACTTCCTGGCCTGGGGCTGGCGCATCGCCTTCTGGCTGTCCGTGGTGATCGTCGGCATCGGGTACTACATCCGCACCAAGGTCACCGACGCCCCGATCTTCAAGGAGGCCAAGGCCGAACTCGAGCACAACGCCAGGGCCGGCTACGGCGTCATCGAGGTCCTCAAGCGCTACCCGCGCGGCGTGTTCACCGCCATGGGCCTGCGTTTCGGGGAGAACATCCTCTACTACATGGTGGTGACCTTCTCCATCACTTACCTGAGCACCCAGCTGGACATGGAGACCGGGACCATCCTGCGGTTGCTCCTGGTGGCCCACGTCATCCACTTCATCGTGGTCCCGCTGGTCGGCCGGCTGACGGACAAGGTGGGCCGTCGCCTGCCGTACGCGATCGGGGCGACGTTGATGATCGGCTGGGGCTTCCTGGCCTTCCCCATGTTCAACACGAGGAACGAGTGGATCATCCTCGGCACGATCATCCTCGGCCTGATCGTCCACGCGCTGATGTATGCCGGGCAGCCCGCCATCATGTCCGAGATGTTCCCCACGCGCATGCGGTACTCCGGCGTCTCGCTGGGCTACCAGGTGACCTCGATCGTGGCCGGTTCACTGGCACCGATCATCGCCACCACCTTGCTGCGCGACTTCGGCAGCTGGGTCCCGGTGTCCGTCTACATCGCCATCGCCGCGGTGATCACCCTGATCGCGGTGGCGGTCGCCCGGGAGACGGTCGGCTCCTCGCTGCACGAGCTGGACGACGTCGACCGCCAGCGTCTGGCCGCCGGCGACTGAGCGGCCCCGGAGTGAGCCGCCACGGACCGTCGGCCGAGCGGGCTGGTCCGGGCGCGTCCCCTTGGGCCGGGCGCCCGGACCGGTCATGCTGACAGTGACCCACCCCACACGAGGCAGGAGCAGAGATGACGCGATACGCATGGATCGGACTGGGGAACATGGGCGGTCCCATGGCCGCCAACCTGGTGGCCGCCGGACACCAGGTCCGCGGCGTGGACCTGAACGAGAGGGCGGCGGCCGAGGCGGCCGCAGCAGGCGTGGAGGTGGTCGGTTCCGTCGCCGAGGCCGTCCAGGACGCTGAGGCGGTGTTCACCATGCTGCCCAAGGGCGAACACGTCCGCTCCGTGTTCGACGGCCCGGACGGGATCTGGGCCCACGCGCCGCAGGACGCCCAGCTCTGCGACTCCTCCACCGTGGACATCGAGACCAGCCGCTGGTGCCACGAGCAGTCGGCCGCCCGGGGCTTCTCCTTCGCGGACACCCCCGTCTCCGGGGGCATCTCCGGAGCCGCGGACGCCACGTTGTGCTTCATGATCGGCGGCGAGCCCGAGGCCGTGGAACGGGCCACCACGCTGGTCGGGCCCATGGCGGGCAAGGTCATCGCGGCCGGCGGACCCACCGCGGGGACGGCCGCGAAGATCTGCAACAACATGATGCTGTTCATCACCCTCATGGCGAACTCCGAGGGCAGCCAGCTCGCGGCCCGGTTGGGCCTGGACCCGAAGGTCTTCTGGGAGATCGTCTCGGTGTCCTCGGGCCGTAGCTGGTCCCAGCAGACCTGGTACCCGGTGCCGGACATCATCCCGACGGCGGCCGCCAACAACAACTTCGAGGCCACCTTCCGCGTGGACCTGGCCGCGAAGGACGTGGGACTGGCGCTGGACGCCGGCTCACAGACCGGCGTGCGGCTGCCCGCCGCGCAGCTGATCGCCTCGCAACTGGAGGAGCTCATCGAACAGGGGTACGCCGACCGGGACTGCTCGCTCGTGGCGCTGCTGTCCACCCCGGACGGCGTCCTGGACGGGTTCACGCCGGACGCCCAGGGGGGCGGGGAGCGGTGACCTCGCCGTCCACGGCTTCCGTGGCCGGACCGGTCACCATCCGCGGAGCCGTCCTCGAGCGCATCGGGGCCCAGCGCCCGTATGCCAGGTCGGCCCCGTTGCGGGTGCAGGAGCTCACGCTGGACCCGCCGGGTCCGGGTGAGCTGCTCGTACGCATCGAGGCCGCCGGGTTGTGCCACTCGGACCTGTCCGTGGTGGACGGCAACCGGGTCCGGCCGGTGCCGATGCTGCTCGGCCACGAGTCCGCCGGGACCGTCGAGGCGGTGGGCCCCGGTGTGGAGGACCTCGCCGTCGGGGACCGGGTCGTCATGGTGTTCCTGCCCCGCTGCGGCGAGTGCGCCGAGTGCCGCACGGAGGGCCGGCTGCCCTGCTCGCGTGGATCGGCGGCGAACGGCGCGGGTGAACTGCTCGGCGGCGGACGCCGCCTGCATCGCCGGAGGGCAAGCGGCGGGACGGAGGACGTGCACCACCACCTGGGCGTGTCCGGATTCGCCACCCACGCGGTGGTGGACCGGCGCTCGGTGGTGCCGATCGGCGCGGACGTACCGGCCGGCGTCGCCGCGGTGCTCGGCTGCGCCGTGCTCACCGGGGGTGGGGCCGTCGTCAACGCGGCCCGTCCGGGGCCGGAGGACGACGTCATCGTGGTGGGCCTGGGCGGGGTCGGCATGGCGGCCCTGCTGGTTGCCCGCGCGCTGACCGCCGGGACCGTGACGGCCGTGGACCAGCAGGAGTCCAAGCTCGACCTGGCGCGCCGGCTCGGTGCGGACCGGGCCCTCACGCCGCGGCAGGCCGAGGACGACGGCGTCCGGGCCGGTGCCGTCGTCGAGGCCGCCGGCCACCCGCGGGCTTTCGAGACCGCCGTGCGGCTGACCGCCCCCGGTGGGACGACGGTCACCGTGGGGCTGCCCGCACCGGACGCCACGGCGCAGATCAGTCCGCTGGGCCTGACGGTCGAAGCCCGCACGATCGTCGGGTCCTACCTGGGCTCCGCGGTGCCGGCCCGGGACATCCCGCGGTTCGAACGGCTCTGGCGCGAGGGGAAGCTGCCCCTGGAGGAGCTCATCTCCGGAACCATCAGCCTGGACGAGGTGAACGAGGGGATGGACCGCCTGGCGGACGGGCTGGCGGTGCGGCAGGTCATCGAGTTCTGAGCCCGCCCGGCGGACGACGGGTCACCCGCCGGCCAGGTCCGGGTGGAACTTCTCGGTGACCTTCGGGTGCGCGCGCACGAAACCCTTGAGCATGTTGGAGCCGAAGGAGGACAGCATCGGGTTCGTGGGGTCGTCCGAGACGCCTCGGGCCTGGGCGGCCAGCTCGGCGGGCAGTTCCACGGGCTCGATCACCGCATCCAGACGAGGGGAGTAGAAGAACGGCACGGCGTAACGGTCCACGCCCTCGTCCGGGGCGATCACCCGGTGGATGGTCGCCATCAGGTAACCGTTGGTGGCCACCTCCAGCATCTCGCCAAGGTTCACCACGAGGGCGCCGTGGATGGGCTCCACGGGCAGCCAGTGGTCCTGCCCGTAGGGCTTGACCTCGAGCCCGCCGACCATGTCCTGCAGCAGTAGCGTGATGAAGCCGTAGTCCGCGTGCAGTCCCACGCCCTGGGAACCGGCCTCCTTGACCCCACCGACGTAGTGGGCCAGCTTGGCCATCCAGGCGCGGTCCCCGGAGAACGGCTCGGCGAAGTGGTCCTCGTCCAGGCCGATCGCCACGCACAGGGCCTTGAGCAGGTCCTCACCGACCCGGTCCATCAGCGCGGTCCAGGCCATGGCAGTGCGTTCCAGCTCCGGCATGTCCGCCGGCCACTGGTTCGGCCCCTGCAGGTACCAGTACTCCTCGCCGGGCTTGATCTGCTCGGCCGGCACCGGAGCCCGGTCCGGGGAGAAGTCGATCTGCTCCCGGGAGTCCGGCCGCCCCTGGGTGCGCTCGGCTCCCACGGAGGAGTACCCCCGGTAGTGGGGGGAGTTCTGGTTGTGCAGTGCCAGCTTCTCCTCCTCGGGCCGCGCGAAGAACTCGGCGGTCACCCGGAACAGTTCATCGACCTGGCCCTCGGCCGCGCCGTAGTTCACGATCTGGAAGAACCCCACGTGGTGGGCGGCGTGGCGCAGCCGGTCCAAGAAGTCCGGGGCGAAGGACCCGTCGGCCGAACGCATGGTGGACAGGTCCAGGACGGGGATGTCCAGCGCGGCCTGGCCGGCCGCGGGATCGGAGTCGGAGTGCACGGAAGTCATAGCACCAGTGAACGACGCCGGACACCAGGGCTACTGGCAGGTTGCCTTGCGCTACCCCCGGTGACGAGATCCCGTCACGAACTGGAGTCGGTGCCGCTGATGGTGTTCAATACGCGCTCCAACAACGCCTGGCCGGTCACCTCGTGCACGCCGTCCGCCGGGCCGAATCCCGCGGCGGACAGCTCCCGGCTCGTCAGGACCCGGTAGGGGCGGTCCGGCACGCCGTCGGAGGGCCGGGCATCCACGTGCGTGACCCGGGCGCCGTGGTTGTGCAGCCAGTCCGCCATGGCGTAGTCCGTCCTCGAATCCCCGCAGGTGTACCAGTCCACGGGGAGTTCGCCGTCTGCGCCCAACAGGTCCCACAATCGCGCCGCCCCCAGGTCCTTGCCGCTGGAGCGGTGCTCGACGTCCGAGGAGATGATCGTCGGGTCCAGCTGGAAGCGGTCGGCCAGGCCTTCCTCCGCCAGCAGGGCCTGCGCCCGCTCGTCGAACTGCGCCTGGTGCCGCTGGTACCGCTGGAGGGACTCGCCCACGTTCATCTCCGCGGAGAACATGGCCAGCTTGGTCTGGTCGTAGAACATCGTCTCGCTGAACTCGTTCCGCACGAGGGTGGCCAGGCGGCTCTCGAGGCCGGCCGGCACCCGCATCGCCTCGTCGACCACCACCCAGTCCGGCACCCCGGCGCGTCCGCTGACGTCCGGCAGCTCGCCGTCGGGCAGGTCGGCGAAGGAGAACCGGACGGCGCCCTTCTCGCAGACGGCGTGGAACCGTGCCGTGGCGGGCAGCCCGGCCCGGCGCAGGGGTTCCGCCACGTTCCGGACCATGAACTCGGCCGACCTGCCGGTGTTGAACGCGACCGGGATCCCGTGCCGGGCCAGGGCCACCAGGGCGGACAGGATCGCCTCCGGGACCCGCCGGGTCTCGGGGGAGGCGACCGGGCCGTCCACGTCGAGCAGGAATCCGGCAGGGGGGAGGGTGCGCATGCT
>DATBUG010000206.1:0-6532 GCA_036516315.1 Citricoccus sp. | reverse complement strand
TTCTTCTTCGACACGTGGACCTCCAGCCTCCATTATCCCGTGCGCCGGCCGTGGTCCGGACCGGAGCGCCGCAGGTGTGGAGGAACCGCCCTGGGCGTCCGGCCCGCTCGGTAGACTGGACGCCACCATGTCCCAGCATTTCCAGACTGCCCTGCCCGGCCTGTTCAGCCCCCGGTCCGCCGAGGCCGCCACCGATCCCGAGTTCGGTCTCGCCTCCACGGCGGGCGCACACCGGGCGCCCAGCGTGGGCGAACTGCTGGAGGGGCTGAACGACCAGCAACGGCGGGCGGTGGAGCACACCGGGGCCCCACTGCTCATCGTGGCGGGCGCCGGGTCGGGCAAGACGCGCGTGCTGACCCACCGGATCGCCTATGCCCTGGCCACCGGCCGGGCCCGGCCCCACGAGGTCCTGGCCATCACCTTCACCAACAAGGCCGCCGCGGAGATGCGCGAGCGGATCGCCGACCTGATCGGCCCGGCGGCCCAGAAGATGTGGATCTCCACGTTCCACTCCTCGTGCGTGCGCATCCTGCGCCGGGAGGCCGCCACCGTGGGGCTCAAGTCCAACTTCTCCATCTACGACTCCGCCGACTCCCTGCGCCTGGTCACCTCGATCGCCAAGGCCCACGACCTCGACCCCAAGCGCTTCGCGCCCAAGGCCATCCTCAACCGGATCAGTGCCCTGAAGAACGAGCTCGTCGACTGCGAGGACCACGCGGCCACGGCGTCCTCCTCCGAGCCGTTCGCGCAGGCCGTGGCCTCCGTCTACACGGAGTACACCGCCCGGCTGCGCCAGGCCAACGCGATGGACTTCGACGACCTGATCGGTATGACGGTCAACATGTTCGAGGCGTTCCCCGCCGTGCTGGACAACTACCGCCGCCGGTTCCGGCACGTGCTGGTGGACGAGTACCAGGACACCAACCACGCCCAGTACCGCCTGGTCCGGTTGCTCACCGGCCCGGCGGGGGAGCCCGAGGGAGTGGAGACCGGCGGCGGCGAGCTGACCGTGGTCGGCGACTCCGACCAGTCCATCTACGCGTTCCGCGGGGCGGACATCCGCAACATCGTGGAGTTCGAGCAGGACTACCCCCAGGCCGAGACCATCAAGCTGGAGCAGAACTACCGCTCCACCCAGACCATCCTGGACGCCGCGAACGCGGTGATCTCGAAGAACCCGCAGCGCCGGCCGAAGAACCTGTGGACGGCCGAGGGCTCGGGGGAGAAGATCGTCGGGTACGCCGCCGAGAACGAGGCCGCTGAGGCGGAGTGGATCGCCACGACGATCGACCGGCTCCAGGACGAGGAGGGCATCCGGCCCGCGGACGTGGCCGTCTTCTACCGCACCAACGCCCAGTCCCGGTCCCTCGAGGAACGCCTCGTGACCAAGGGCATCCCCTACCGGGTGGTCGGGGGCACGCGCTTCTACGACCGCAAGGAGATCAAGGACGCGCTGGCCTACCTGCGCGTGCTGGACAACCCGGACGACGACGTCAACCTGCGGCGGATCCTCAACGAGCCCAAGCGCGGGATCGGCGACCGCGCCGAGGGGGCGGTGGCGGCCCTGCAGGCGCGCAACCGCTCGACCTTCTTCGAGGCGTTGCGCCAGGCCGACCAGGCCCCCGCCATGGCCAGCCGTTCGCTCAAGGCGGTCCGGGGCTTCGTGCAGATGATGGACGACCTCGCGCAGGTGGCCGCCGCCTCCGGCCCCGCCACCGTGCTGGAGGCCGTCCTGGAACAGACCGGCATGCTCGAGGCCCTGCGGTCCTCGGAGGACCTGCAGGACGAGTCCCGGGCGGACAACCTCGGCGAGCTGGTGGCCGTGGTGCGCGAGTTCGAGAAGTCCACCCCGGGGGGGACCCTGGGTGACTTCCTGGAGCAGGTGGCCCTCGTGGCGGACGCGGACCAGCTGCCGGACGCCCCGGACACCGAGGGCGCGGCCCTGGCCGACCAGCTGGGCCAGGTCACCCTGATGACCCTGCACACCGCCAAGGGCCTGGAGTTCCCGGTGGTGTTCCTCACCGGCATGGAGCACGGGGTCTTCCCGCACTCACGCTCGATGACGGACGAGAAGGAGCTCGCCGAGGAACGCCGGCTGGCCTACGTCGGCCTGACCCGCGCCCGGCGCCGGCTGTTCGTCTCCCGGGCGGAGGCCCGCTCGCTGTGGGGTCAGCACCAGTTCAACCCGCCGAGCCAGTTCCTCGCCGAGATCCCCGAGACCCTGTTGGTCTGGGAACGGGAGGGCTCGTCCCGGCCCTCCGGCTTCGGCGGCGGGTCGATCGGCGGGCACGGTGGCTCGCGCTACCCGCAACGGTTCTCGGGATCTCACTGGGGCGCCGGGACCGCCTCGAACCGGCCGGCCCGCACGTCCGGGTCCTACGCGGAGGAGGCCCGGCTCACGGTGCCGACGCGCGGGGCCAAGCCCATGAGGGTCCAGCCCAACAAGGAGATCATCGCCTTGGCCCCGGGGGACGCCGTGGACCACGGCACCTTCGGACGCGGCACCGTGCTGGCCCTGGCGGGCACGGGGGACAAGACCGTCGCCACGGTGGACTTCGCCGGCACGGAGAAGCGGCTGCTGCTGCGCTACGCGCCGCTGACCCGCGCGGCGGACTGACGCCCGCGCCGATCGGGCGGTCGCCCGCAGGGGCCCGATGCGCCGCTGGGGTGTGGCGTGGACTAAGGTAAGGGTTGGAATGCCCGGGGGTACCCGGGCTTCCGGCCGGCTTCCGCCGAGCCGGACACGCATCACCTGATGTCGGGGGTCGGAGGGCCCGCCGTGCGTCGGGTTCCCGCGTGCCCAGACGCCGCCTGCGGAATCCGTGCCGTCCCCGTTTTCGACGTAGAAGGACTCCAACCCGTGGACCTGTATGAATACCAGGCGCGCGATCTGTTCGAGGCACACGGTGTTCCCGTGCTCGCCGGCATCGTGGCGCAGACCCCGGAAGAGGCCAAGGCGGCCGCTGAGAAGATCGGCGGCGTGACCGTCGTCAAGGCGCAGGTGAAGGTCGGCGGCCGTGGCAAGGCCGGTGGCGTCAAGGTCGCCAAGTCCGCTGACGAGGCGTACGAGCACGCCAAGGCCATCCTGGGCATGGACATCAAGGGCCATACCGTCCACCAGGTCATGATCGCCCAGGGGGCCGACATCGCCGAGGAGTACTACTTCTCCGTGCTGCTGGACCGCTCGAACCGCACCTACCTGGCCATGTGCTCCGTCGAGGGCGGCATGGAGATCGAGCAGCTCGCCGAGGAGCGCCCCGAGGCCCTGGCCAAGGTGCCCGTGTCCCCGCGGACCGGCATCGACGCCGCCACCGCGGACAAGATCGCGACCGAGGCCGGCTTCCCCGAGGACCTGCGCGGCAAGGTCGCCGACGTCCTGGTGAAGCTGTGGGACGTGTTCGTCAAGGAGGACGCCACCCTCGTCGAGGTGAACCCGCTGGTCAAGACCGGCGCCGGCGACATCCTCGCCCTGGACGGCAAGGTCACCCTGGACGACAACGCCGAGTTCCGCCAGGAGGGCCACGCCGCCCTGGTCGACCAGCGCACCGAGGACCCGCTCGAGGCCAAGGCCAAGGAGAACGACCTCAACTACGTCAAGCTCGACGGCGAGGTCGGCATCATCGGCAACGGCGCGGGCCTGGTCATGTCCACCCTGGACGTCGTGGCCTACGCCGGCGAGAACCACGGTGGCGTCAAGCCCGCCAACTTCCTGGACATCGGCGGCGGCGCCTCGGCCGAGGTCATGGCCGCCGGCCTGGACGTCATCCTCAACGACGCCCAGGTCAAGAGCGTGTTCGTCAACGTCTTCGGCGGCATCACCGCCTGTGACGCCGTGGCCAACGGTGTGGTCAAGGCCCTGGAGATCCTCGGGGACAAGGCCAGCAAGCCGCTGGTCGTGCGCCTGGACGGCAACAACGTGGACGAGGGCCGCCGGATCCTGCGTGAGGCCAACCACCCGCTGGTCACCCTGGCCACCTCCATGGACGAAGGCGCCGACAAGGCCGCCGAGCTCGCCAACGCCTCGGCACAGAAGTAAGGACGGACAGCACACATGTCGATCTACCTGAACAAGGATTCCAAGGTCATCGTCCAGGGCATCACCGGTGGCGAGGGCTCCAAGCACACCGCCCGGATGCTGCACGCCGGGACCAACATCGTCGGTGGCGTCAACGCCCGCAAGGCCGGCACCACCGTGACCCACAAGGACCAGCACGGCAGCGAGGTCGAGCTGCCCGTGTTCGGTTCCGTGGCCGAGGCCATGGAGGCCACCGGCGCGGACGTGTCCGTGATGTTCGTCCCGCCTAAGTTCGCCAAGGACGCGGCGATCGAGGCGATCGACGCCGGGATCCCGCTGCTGGTGGTCATCACCGAGGGCATCCCGGTGCAGGACACCGCCGAGTTCTTCGCCTACTCGCAGGAGAAGACCGGCGCCGACGGCCAGCCCGTCACGCGCATCCTGGGCCCGAACTGCCCCGGCATCATCACCCCGGGTGAGTCCCTGGCCGGCATCACCCCGGCCAACATCACCGGCAAGGGTGGCGTGGGGCTGGTCTCCAAGTCCGGCACCCTGACGTACCAGATGATGTACGAGCTGCGTGACCTCGGCTTCTCGACCGCCATCGGCATCGGCGGCGACCCGGTCATCGGCACCACCCACATCGACGCCCTCGAGGCGTTCGAGGCGGACCCGGACACCAAGGCCATCGTCATGATCGGTGAGATCGGCGGAGACGCCGAGGAACGGGCCGCGGAGTTCATCAAGAACAACGTCACCAAGCCGGTCGTCGGCTACGTGGCCGGGTTCACCGCTCCGGAGGGCAAGACCATGGGCCACGCCGGCGCCATCGTCTCCGGCTCCTCCGGCACCGCGCAGGCCAAGAAGGAGGCCCTGGAGGCCGCGGGCGTCAAGGTCGGCAAGACCCCGTCCGAGACCGCGCACCTGCTGCGCGAGGTCTACCCGGAGCACGAGGAGCTCTCCTCGCTCTGACCGGGCACCTGCCAGAACGGCCCCCTTCCGCGTGCGGAAGGGGGCCGTTGTCGTCCTAGTGGGCCGGGTGCAGACCCACCCACCGGGTCACGCTGGGAGAACCGAACTCTAGAGTGCCGAGACGATCCAGATGATCAGGGCGATCGCCAGCAGGATTCCGACGATGGTCCAGACGAGACTGCTACCACGCATGTTGCTTCCTCCGTTCTCCGCGCTCTGCGGTTCGTCCCCAAGTATGGACACAGCAGGACCCCCCGGGGCAAGTTCAGCCGGGCGACGAATCCCCTAGCGGCACCGCGAATTCCGGGGTGCACACCGTCTCCCGGAGAGCGCGGTGTCGAAGGGTTCCGGCGGGCAGCCGGCGCCGGACCCCGTTCTTGCCCAGCGCCGGCCCCGTCGGGCGGGTGCGGTCGCACCGACCGTCGACGGGAGGCATCGTCCACCGGCGCCCGGTCCACGCCTGGCCTCAGCGGCCGCCCGCGTGGGCGACGTGTCCGATCTCACTCCCGTGGTCACTACCGTAGGCCCCGGACGCCGCTGACGGAATGGGGAGGGGCGGAAAGAAGTGCCCAGGTGAGCGGCGTGAAGTGGCCGGGAGCGGGCCGGAGCGGGCGGCTGTCCTAGGCGAGATCCGTGCCGACGGCCAGACCCAGCAGGTAGGTGACGGCGGCGGCGCCGTAGCCGATCGCCAGCTGGCGGACCCCGCGCCGCAGGGGCGAGGCGCCGGAGAGCAGTCCCACCACGCCGCCGGTGCACAGCAGGGCCACACCCACCAGGGCGGCGGCCACACCGATCGCGGCCATCCCGGACATCCCGAACAGGTAGGGGAGGACGGGGATGATGGCCCCGGAGGCGAAGAAGGCGAAGCTGGAGGCCGCAGCCGTCCAGGGGCTGCCGATCTCCTCGTAGTCCGCCGATCGGTCGACCGGGCCCTGCGAGCCGTCGGGCCGGGCTGAGAAGGACGGGTTGCAGTCACAGTTGAAGTACCCCAGGCGTTCCTGCGCCCGGTGGACGGCATCCTCCTCGCTCATGCCCCGGGCCCGGTAGACGAGCACCAGCTCGTTCTGGTCCAGGTCCAGGTGCTGGGCGGCCTCCAGGGTGACCTGCGTGGGGGAGGAGGCCTCGAGCAGCTCGCGTTGGGAGCGCACCGAGACGAACTCTCCGGCGGCCATGGACAGGGCGCCGGCCAGCAGGCCGGCGATGCCGGTGAAGAGCACCACCTGGCTGGCGACCCCGGTGGCCCCGATGCCCAGCACCAGGGCCAGGTTGGACACCAGTCCGTCATTGGCCCCGAACACGGCGGCCCGGAAGTTCCCGGCCAGCTGCTCCCGGCCGCGGGCGGCCAGCCCGCGTACGACCTCCTCGTGGATGGCCTCGTCCGCCACCATCGCCGGGGTGGCGTGCTGGTCCTTGGCGTAGGGGGAGTCGGACTCTGCCCGCTGGGCCAGCGCGAGGATGAACACCGAGCCGAAGAGCCGGGCCAGCCAGCGCAACAGCACCCGGTGCGGCGAGGGCGCCGGCGGGTGCTTCGCGTGCTCGCCCAGC
>DATBUG010000205.1:0-15769 GCA_036516315.1 Citricoccus sp. | reverse complement strand
CGCCCGCCACTCCCGCTCGGCCGCGAGGTCCCCGGCGCTCTCGGCGCGCAGGATCTCCCGGTCGTAGAGGTTCGGCTCGTTGAGCTGGCGCTGGCGGAACTCCGCCTGCCGCTGCCGGCGGATCGGGTCCGTCTCGGCCTCGTCCGGCTCGCGCAACCGTGCGCCCAGCTCCTCGGCCCGCTCGGTCTCGCCCCGGTGGTGGTGGATGTTGGCGGCCAGCGCCAGGGAGGACTCGATCGACTTCCAGCGGCCCATCGCCCCGTCGAAGGGCAGCGGGGTCAGCAGGGTGGTCGCCTGCAGGGCGCCCTCGGAGTCGTCGAGGTCGACGAACAGGTAGCGGGCGATCGAGTCGATGTCCTCGAGCTGGGAGCCCGAGCGCATGTTGATGCCGCGGGAGAGCTTGGCGGCCAGGGACAGCAGGTGCTGGTCCCCGGGGTGGCGGCGGGCGATGTCCACCACCACGGCCTCCGGTGAGCCCTCCTGGACGGGGGCGAGGTCCGCCGTGGCGTCCAGGGCCGGGGCGGGACGGTGGGTGCGGACGCGGATGGTGGACCCGAAGGCGATGCGCACCTGCCGGTCGTCGGCCAGCGTGGCGATGACCAGGGCGGGAGTGCCGAAGTCGTCCCGGGTGATGCGGGTCTGCGTGACCGGGGCGGAGGGCTCGCCGCGCCGGGTCAGGAAGCGGTCACCGGGCTGGACCTGCTGGGCCTTGACCGAGCGCAGGTAGTCTGCGCCGGCGTGGTAGCCGGACGTCTGGGAGGAGGACACGGGTCAGCGCCCCCAGCCCACGTGGGCCAGCGCCTGGCGCACCAGGTTGCCGCGGCCCCCGATGAACTCGGCCTGGATCGCGTCGCTGAGCGCCTCCTCCGGGGTGAGCCAGGTCAGCTCGAGGGCGTCCCCGCGCGGCTGGCACTCACCGGTGACCGGGACCAGGTAGGCCAGTGCCACGGCGTGCTGACGGTCATCGGTCAGGCCCGTCTCGGACGGGGAGGGGAAGTACTCGGCCACCGTGAACGGGGTGATCGACGGTGGCAGCTGCGGCAGCGCCAGCGGACCCAGGTCCTTCTCCAGGTGCCGCATCAGGGCGGCACGGACGGTCTCGCGGTACTGCACGCGGCCGGAGACCAGGGTGCGGCGCAGGTGTCCGCCGCCGTCGGCCAGGTAGAGCAGGCCGATCTCCGACACGTACCCCAGGGGATCCAGGCGGACGGGCAGGGCCTCCACGTAGACCATGGGCAGGCGGCGGCGGGCCTCGTAGAGATCCTCTTCCGACAGCCACCCGGGATTCGGGTCGGGGGTGCGAACACTCATGCTTCAGTTCTACCCGAGTCGGGGGCACCGGTCACGCCGCCGGTCCGGTGAGACCCCGAACAGGACCCTGCCGGGGCCTCGGTGCCGGCTCAGCGGGCGTAACGCCGCCGGAAGTTCTGCAGGATCCTGCGCGGTTCCGTCACCGAGGCGGCGCGCACGCGGGTGAACAGCGCCTCGGCCTCGGCCGGGTCGTAGTACCCGTGGTCCGCGTACATCTCGAGCCGGTACAGCAGGCCCTGCAGGTCCAGCTCGGGGTGGAACTGGGTGGCGTACTGGTGCTCGCCGATCCGGAACATCTGCACCGGGCAGGCCTCGCCCGTCACCAGGAGCACGGCGTGCTCCGGCAGGGCGCGGATGGCCTCCTTGTGCCCCACGAAGGCCTCGAACGGGTTCTCCACGCCCGCCAGCAGGGGGTCGGCGCGGCCGGCGTCGGTCAGCTGCAGGACGACGGCCCCGGCCGGCTCACCGTAGGTGGTGTCCACGGTCGCCCCCTGGTGCAGCCCCAGGGTGCCGACCCCGTAGCAGGCGCCCAGGAAGGGCACGTCCCGGTCCAGCACCACGTCCAGCATCCGGCGCAGCTGGGCCTCGACCACGATCTGCAGGTCCGCCTTGAACTCGTCCGGATCCGAGGAGGTGAAGGGACTGCCACCCACGATGACCCCGGAATGCCGGGCCAGCAGCTCGTCCCAGTCCACGTCCGGGGTGCCGCCCGACGACGGCCCGGCGGCCGAGACCGCCCGGTCCAGCCGCAGTGCGGTCAGCTCGCCGGGCGCGAAACCGCCCAGGGCGGTGGTGGAACGCAGCTCGTCGGCCGCGACGGCGTCGTCCGCGCGGGTCTGGATCAGCAGGAAGGGCAGCACCTGAGTCAGGGTAGCCGTGCGGGCCCGGTCAGGACGGACCGGCGCCGGTGGCCGGTCCGTCCTGACCGTGGCGGTGGAGCGTGCGGGCGCCGGTGGTTCAGGACCGTCCCCACTTGCCACCGTGGTAGGGTGCGGCGACGAACTCGCGGAAGCGCTCGTCACCGAGGGCGAGGGCGGCCTCGGCCGGCCAGTTCGGACGGACCAGGGCGGCCCGGCCGATCCCGACCGCGTCGGCGCGGTCGTTGACCAGGACGGCCTCCGCGGTCTCGTGGGAGGTGATGGAGCCGACCGTCGAGACGAACAGCCGCCGGGGGCCGCCGTCGGAGTCCTGGCCGGCCGGCTGCAGGCCCCGGCCGGGGGCCAGCTCGAGGTCCGCGGTCTCCCGCTTGACGGTCTCGGCCAGGGGGACCTGGTACCCCGGGCCCCGGGGCCCCTGGTAGGTGTCCCCGATGCCACCGGAGGACAGGTCGACCCAGTCCAGGCCGTCGTCCACAAGCGCGCGCACCAGGCGCACGGTGTCCTCCACGGCCCAGCTGCTCTCGACCCAGTCGGAGCCGGACAGGCGCAGCCCCAGGATCTTCTCCTCGGGCCAGACCTGCCGCACGCGGGCCACCACCTCGCGCAGCAACCGCGTGCGGTTCTCGAAGGATCCGCCCCAGCGGTCCGTGCGGTGGTTGGTGACGGGGGAGAGGAACTGGTGCAGCAGGTACCCGTGGGCGCCGTGGACCTCGACGGCGTCGAAGCCGGCATCGTTCGCCCGCCGGGCCGCGGCCACGAAGGCGTCGATGACCTGCTCAATCTCGGCCTCGGTCATCTCCCGGGTCGGGGCGGTGGCGGAGACGGCGGGGATGCCCGAGGGGGACACGGTCTCCCAGCCGCCCTGCTCGAGCGGGATGGGGCCCTGCTCGAACCCCGGCCGGGCGGGCCACGTGGAGGCCTTGGACCCGGCGTGGGCCAGCTGGATCCCGGGCACGGCGCCCTGGGAGCGGATGAACTCGGCGATGGGGCGCCACGCGTCTCGCTGGGCGTCGTTCCACAGCCCGGTGTCCTGGTCCGAGATCCTCCCGTTGGCGGTGACGGCGGTGGCCTCGGCCACCACCATGCCGAAGCCGCCGGCGGCCCGGGCGCCCAGGTGGACCATCTGCCAGGGTCCGGGCACGCCGTCCCTGGTGCCGACGATGTACTGGCACATCGGCGGAAGGATCAGGCGGTTGCGGAGGGTCTGGCCGGCCACGGTGGCGGGTTCGAAGAGAAGGCTCATGCCGGGCACAACCCCGAGGTGACCCGCCGGTATTCCAGCCCCGGTCAGGGCTCTGTGCCGGACTCCGTGCCGGACCGGGCTTGGACCCTGTGCCGGTCCCCGATTCCGGGGACCGGGGAGCCGGACTTCCTAGACTGTCCGCATGCCCTCGTTCCGAGCCCGCCTGCAGATCGGCGACCTGCTGCCCGGCCACGCACCCGAGGAGGTCATGGAGCGGGCCGAGGCGGCCCTGGCCTCCGCCTACACGGTGGAGGCCAAGGACCTGGAGGTGGTCGCCCGGGTGCCCCGCATCGTGCTGCGGTTCACCGTGCCGGACTCCACCTGGCAGCAGGAGAACCGGGCAGCCCAGGCCGCGGCGGCGCAGATGCGGATCGCGGTGATGGAGGCGGCCACCACGGGCCGGCTCGAGGTGCTGCGGCGCGTCCGCGGGCGGTGGGAACCGGTCGGCTGAGGACCGGGCCGCTCAGAAGTCGTCGACGACGTGGCCCAGGGCGGCCCGGTGCTCGGCGTGGTTGATGCGGTAGCGCCGGTTCTCAGTGGCCAGCAGCACGACGAACAGCCCCATGGCCGCGACGATGGCGACCCACACGGAGTGCATGGATCCCACCAGCCGGGGCACCAGGATGGCTGCCAGGCCCCAGGACAGACCGAGGGCGATCGTGATGCGGCCGCGCTCGGTCATGGCCATCATCGCCGTGCCCCAGACGACCACGACCAGGGTGAGCACCGCCCAGACCGGCCCCGGGATCCAGAGCAGGTTGATCCCGAGGGACTGCAGCCAGATGGACAGGTTCGTGGCGGTGTAGATGACCGCCCAGCCCGTGAACAACCCGATCGACCCGTCGGTGATGGCGCGCTCGACCCGGTTGCGGGCGGTGTACAGGTTCAGCTGGTGCACGGCATCCACGAGCAGGTAGGCCAGGGCCAACCAGACGACCAGCTCGGCCCCGAGCATCACGCCGGTGCGGACGATGGCGAACCAGCCGGCGGCGGCCACCATGGCCGCGGCGACCCGCCACCCGACGGCCCGCTGACGCGCGGCGGAGGCCTGGGAGGGAAGCCACTGGTGCACCGTGTACACGCCCATTGCCACCCAGAGCGCCAGCCAGATCAGCTGGGCCCAGAAGACCATGGACAGCATCGAGTACCCGCCGGCGAAGCGCCCGCCGTGCAGCTCGTGCAGCAAGGGGGCATCGGGCTCGCCGGCCAGCAGCCCGAGCCCGAAGGCGCTGCCGGCCACGAACGCCAGCCAGGCCACGGTCACGGCGATCCGGCGCAGCAGGTCGGTGAACACCGGCGGCGGGTCCGGTTCGAGCGAGGGCAGGTTGTAGGGCGGGATGTAGCGGACGGATTCGGGATCCTCGTCGAGACCGAGCCCGTAGTCGTAGCCGTCGTCGGTCCCGTCCTCCCCGGGTGGGGGGTCGAGCAGGGTCGCGGCCTCGATGGCCTGGGCCTTCTCGAGGATGCGGTACCGGTGGCGCCATTCCGGCAGCCTGACCCGGGCACGCTCCAGCAGCTGTTCGTCGGTGAGATCCTCACCCCGTTCCTCCAGGAGGGGCCGGCGGTCCGCCGGGGGGACCCAGTCGGTGCCGTCGGCCTCGCGGGCCGCGACCTGCAGCGCCCACGTCTCACGCTCGCGCTGGCGCCGCAGCCACTCCTCGTGTTCCTGGCGTTCCAGCTCGGCGCGGAGGGCCTCCTCCTCGGCGCGCTGGGCCTCCAGGAGCCGTTCGGCCTCCAACCGGGCCTCCTCGGCGGCCAGGCGTTCGGCCTCCCGGCGGGCCTCCTCGGCGGCCAGGCGCTCGGCCTCAAGGCGTTCGGCCTCGGCCCGCTCGGCGGCCAGGCGTTCGGCCTCCAGCCGTTCCTCCTCGGCGAGGCGTTCGGCCTCGAGACGGCGTTCCTCGGCCAGGCGGCGTTCCTCGGCCCGGCGCTCGCGCTCCTCGGCGAGGCGGACCTTGGCCTGCTCGTAGGCGGCCTTGGCGTGGGCGGGGGACTCGTAGATCGCCTGGGAGACCTTGTCCCAGTCGGGTTCGCCGAGGCTGTCCAGCCACTCGTTGAGGGACTCCCGGGCGGGGAGGGGGTCCCGCAGGTTCGCGTGGCGCAACCGCGCCTGGGTGGAACCGGTGCCCGTGGGGGCGTGGCTGCCGGTGCCGTTGCCGGCGCCGGTGGGGGTGTGGCTGCCGTTGCCGTTGCCGTTGCCGGCGCTGGTGCCGTTGCCGGCGTCGTTGCTGCCAACATCGTGGCCGGAGGGCGCTGCGGGGCGCGCCTCGGACTCCGGTCCGGCTGCAGCCGGACCGGAGGAGCCGTCAGCCGCGGCCTTCATCCGTTGCAGCGCGGCCGAGGACGTGGACGTCTCGTCCATATTCATCCCTCCCTGGAGCGCCGCCGGACGGCGATCACCCCCGCAATGACCAACCCTGCCAGCGTACCCAACGCCATGCCCAGCACCGCGCTGGCCCAGGTCGGAAGGCCAGTCGCGCTGCCGGTGACCCAGCCCAGGCCCACCATGTAGACGGCCCAGACCAGGGCCCCGGCCCCGGAGAGCACGAGGAACGGCCGCCAGGGCAGGGAGGCGATCCCGGCGGCGGCCATCGAGGCGGTGCGCCCGCCGGAGACGAAGCGCAGGACGAACAGCGTCGCGTAGCTCGGGGCCGGCCCGGCCTTGTCCAGCAGCCGGAGGATGCCGCGGTGGATGCGCTGGCCCCACGAAGCCCGGTCCAGCAGTCCGGTGAGCCGGTAGCGGAACAGGGCGTACAGCCCCACGTCCCCGGCCCAGCACCCCAGCCAGGCGGCCAGCACGGACGGCACCAGCCCCACGGTTCCCGCGTCCGCCAGAGCGCCCGAGCCGATGACGAACAGCTCACTGGGTACCGGGGGCACCGGGGCGTCCAGGGCCACCAGTAGGGCCGTCAGGGGGTGGAACCACCACCCCAGGGAGGCGATCCACGCCGCGTCCAGCCCGGTCACGCCACCGGCCGTTCCCGCAACCCGAGCCGGGAGGAGAACCGGCGCTCGTGTCCGGTCAGCGGATCGGTGAACCCGATGGTCTGCGCCAGCAGTTGCAGGGGTCGTTCGTAGTCGTCCGGGGCCGCGTCCAGCAGGTCAGGGTAGAACGGGTCGTTGAGGATGCCCAGACCCAGCGCGGCCAGGTGCACCCGGAGCTGGTGGGTGCGCCCCGTCGTCGGGAGCAGGCGCCACCGGGCCACCTCGGTGCCGGCCCAGGTGCCGGCGGAGACGCCCGTGCCGAGCAGCTCGATACGGGTCTCGGCATTGGCGCCCACGGTGGGCCGGTTGGTCCGCCGGCCCTTGCGTGCCGGGGTGCCGGGAGAACGCCCCGCATGCAGGGCGCCGTAGTCGAGGGTGCGGGCGGTCAGGACGCCTTTGACCTTGTCCATCCGGTTCCGGTAGGTCAGGGGGAACCGGCCGGAGAAGGCGTGCGGGGCAGTGGCCGGCGGCACGGCCGAGACGGCCTCGTAGACCTTCCGCACCTGGCGGCGCTCGAAGAGCACCTGGTAGGCCCCCCGCGTCCGGGGGTCGGTGGAGAACATCACGACGCCGGCCGTCGCGCGGTCCAGGCGGTGGATCGGCACCAGGTGGTCCAGGCCCAGCCGATTGCGGAGCCGCACGAGCGCCGACTCCTGGACGAACCGGCCCCCGGGGGTGGTGGGCAGGAAGTGCGGCTTGTCCGCCACCACCAGGTGGTCGTCCTGGTGCAGGACGCCGACGTCGAAGGGGATGGGCTGCTCGTCCGGGACGGAGCGGTAGTACCAGACGGACTCGTGCACGCCCAGGGGGGTGTGCTCGGAGACCACGCTGCCGTCGGCCGCGCGGACCTCGCCGGTGCGGAAGCGCGCCACGATGCCGTCCGGGTCCACGTGGCCCCACCGGTGCAGGACGTAGTCCAGCACGGTGTCCCAGCCGGCGGCCGGCAGCCGGAGGCGGGTGGCGTTGACGCCGTCGCGCACGGGGAGGGGAGGAGGAACGGGCACCCGTCCAGTCTTCCAGACGGCACGGCCCCTGGATTAGTCTGCCTACCAACCAGTACAAGACGATCTACTAATCAGTAACTTCAATTTACCTTCTGGTCAACAAAGTTTGACCTAAAGGTTCACCTCCGGACCACATTTATCGCCGTCCCAGTTCACAATTCACGGAGAGACGGGGATCACCATGACACTGAGGGGAGCCGCCTCGCGGCCCCGGCAAGCGGCCGGCTGTCCGGCCGGTGGGAATCCAGACACAGGAGATACCGATGTTGCATCCCGTCATGAAGAACAGCCACGGCAGGCTCGTCTTCCCCTCGAACTTCATCCCCGAACTCGACGTGACGGCCCTGGACAGCCTGGAGACCCTCGAGGCCGTGATCGAGCGCGACTTCGAGTCCAAGGCCCCCAGCGGCACGGACATCCTCACCCGGATCCAGGAGGGCGGCTACCGGTCCCGGGCCGAGCTGCTGCGGGACATGGCGATGAACCTGTTCTGGACCAACCGGTACGCCCTGACGATGTACGACAAGCACGTCACCCGGTGGAGGGACGTGCCGCGCAATCGCGAGGACGTCTACGTGCCGGTGCTGACCCCGTGGGAGGACGGTGACCGGAAGGTGGCCGCCGTGCGGGAGGCCTACCCCGCCCTCGACGCCCGCTGGGACGGCGCGGTCGAGGACGAGGTCTACGAGCTGCTCTTCGACGTCTTCGCCCACCGGAACTACCACGCCACCGCGCTGACCGCGATCAAGCCCACGGTCCAGCAGGTCCTGGTCGACCCCTCCCAGCTGGTCATCCGCGTCAACGACTACGACCCCGACTTCCCCGTGTTCCGGGACGACGAGATCCTGGACGCCCATGAGGAGGTGCCGGAGCTGGAGGCCCTGCGCCGCTGGGCGATGGTGCTGCACAACCAGTTCCCCTGGAACCGGTCCTCGGCCGAACTGGTCCCTGCCGCGGAACTGCGCGACGACGACCACGTCATCGTCTACCGTCCCAGGAGCCGTGAAGTGCAGCGCTTCATCCGCCGGGCCACCGCCGGCCACAGCGGGCGGCGCCGGGCCGGGGCGCCCGCCGTCGAGGCGAAGGCGCCGGCCCGGCCCTACCGGCCCATCGTCGTGCGGGACCTCGCCGTGCAGCCGCAGATCCTGTCCCTGGCCGTCGCCGGCGGCGAGGAGGTCTGCAGCAATGAGGACCTGATCCGCAACTCGGCCTACAACTGGTCGCCCATGACCGCCGAGCAGATCGTCGACAAGACCGGCATCCGCCAGCGCCTCTACACCCTGTCCCAGATCGAGGACCTGGCGCTGCAGGCGGCCCGCTCCGCCCTGGACCACGCCGGGGTGGGCCCCGAGGAGGTGGGGGCCGTGCTCGTGGCCACGTGCACCAACGACCGGCTCATGCCCTCGATCGCCACCTACGTCTCCGGCGAGCTCGGCATCCACCAGACCCACGCCTCCTATGACCTCATCGCCGCCTGCGCCGGGCTGCCCTACGCCCTGGCGGAGGCCACCCGGATCCTCCAGGACGTCGAGCGGCCGGTCCTGGTGGTCTGCGCCGAGAAGTTCTCGGACAAGATCGGCAACGTCCGCCCCTCGCGGATGATCTTCGGCGACGGCGCCGCGGCCCTGCTGATCGGGGTGGCACCCGAAGGGGCCACCCCGGACCTGGAGTACCTCAACACCTACGCCTCGGGCCCGGTCAGCCAGGTCAACTCGATCATCTGGCCGAACCCGGAGTTCGACAACAACCTCACCGTCTACGGACCGGAGGTCAAGGACCTGGCGGGGCGGTACCTGGCGCAGATGCTGGCGGAGATCGCGGAGCTGCCGGACCCCGACGGGAAGGCCTCCTCGCTGCTGGACAGCGTCGAGCTCATCGTCCCGCACCAGGCCAACAAGTCGATGGTCATCGACCTGGCCACCAGGTCCGGGCTGACGCCGGAGCAGCTGTACTTCAACATCGACCGGGTGGGGAACACCTCCTCGGCCTCCATCCCGCTGGCCATCTTCGACGCCGTCCGCGACGGCCTCATCGACCGGCCGGCCCGGATCTTCGCCCCAGGCTTCGGCGCCGGGTCGGTGGCCGGGTACGCGATCATGCGGGTCGACCCCGCGGTGATGGCCGCCCCGTCCGTCGCCACGGGCGCCCACGTCTTCGACCACGGGTCCTCGGTCGAGGACGTGGCGGTCGCCTTCAACTGAGCCCGTGGCCCACGACAGACCCCCCAGCCTTCCCGGAAAGACGGTGACTCCACAGATGTTCGAACGTATTGCAGTGGTCAATCGCGGCGAGGCCGCGGTCCGGCTGATCCGCGCCGTGAAGGAGGTGAACGCACAGTTCGGCCACGGCATCCGCACGGTGGCGATGTACACGGAGGCCGAGCGGCGGGCGATGTTCGTCCGGCAGGCCGACGAGGCGGTGGCCCTGCGCAAGACCGGGACGGGCAGTCCCTACCTGGACTACGCCGAGCTCGAACGGGCGCTGGTGGAGTCCCGGGCGGACGCCGCCTGGGTCGGCTGGGGCTTCGTGGCCGAGGACCCCACCTTCGCCGAGCTCTGCGCCCGGCTGGGGATCACCCTGATCGGCCCCTCGGCCGAGGCCATGCGCCGGCTCGGGGACAAGGTCACGGCGAAGCTGCTGGCCGAGAAGGTGGGCGTGCCCGTGGCCCCGTGGAGCGGGGGACCGGTGGAGAGCATGGCCGACGCCCGCCGCCACGCGCAGAACATCGGCTACCCGCTGATCATCAAGGCCCGCAGCGGCGGAGGCGGCCGCGGCATCCGCAAGGTGTACGCCGAGAACGAGCTGCAGAGCGCCTTCGAGCGCACCCAGGGCGAGGCGCTGCGGTCCTTCGGTGACCCGGTGGTGTTCATGGAGCGGCTCGTCACCCACGCCCGCCACGTGGAGGTGCAGGTCATGGCCGACGCCCACGGGAACGTGTGGGCCCCCGGCGTGCGCGACTGCTCGATCCAGCGTCGCAACCAGAAGGTCATCGAGGAGTCCAGCTCCCCGCTGCTGACCGACGAGCAATCCGACCACCTGCGCCAGGTCTCCGCGGACCTGGTCCGGGCCGCCGGGTACCTCGGCGCGGGCACGGTGGAGTACCTCTACCAGCCGGACCAGGACCTGTTCACCTTCCTGGAGGTCAACACGCGCCTACAGGTGGAGCACCCCATCACCGAGGAGACCACCGGCCTGGACCTGGTCCGGCTGCAGCTGCAAGTGGCCGCGGGGATGCCGCTCGAGGGCGAGTGCCCCCAGGAGAACGGACACGCGGTCGAGGCCCGTCTGAACGCGGAGGACGCGGACAACGAGTTCGCCGCCGCACCGGGCACCGTCAAGCTGCTGGACCTGCCGCTGGGCCCCGGCATCCGGGTGGACACCGGCATCGGCCAGGGGGACGTCATCCCGCCGGACTTCGACTCGATGGTGGCCAAGATCATCGCGTGGGGCCCGGACCGCGAGTCCGCCCTGGCCCGGTTGCGCACCGCCCTGCGGGAGACCACCGTGGTCATCGAGGGCGGCACCACCACCAAGTCCTTCCTGCTGGACCTGCTGGACCGCGAGGAGCTCATCACGGCCTCCGCGGACACCGGCTGGCTGGACCGCACCGGCGCCGGGACCGGCCAGGGGCCCTCGGACGTGGCCGACGTCGCCCTGCTCACGGTGGCCGCCGAGGTCTACGAGGCGGAGGAGGCCCTGGAGCGGCAGCGCTTCCTCGCCGCCGCCCACGGCGGCCGGCCGCGGGCCGACCAGTCGGTCGGCCGGGCCGTCGAGCTGGCCTACCGGGGCCAGCCCTACGCGTTCACCGTCAAGAAGACCGGCCCGCACCGGTACCTGGTCATCGGCGAGCACGGGGAGAGCCACGTCGACGTCGAGCGGCTCGGGGAGTACGAGCGCCGAGTCGTCACCGACCGGGGGACCCACCTGGTGGTCGCCGTCGCCGGTGCCGGGGGACACCTGGTCGAGGTGGACGGGATCTCGCACCGGGTCACCCGCGACGAGGCCGGGCTGGTGCGCACGCCGTCCCCGGCCGTGGTCATGTCCGTGCCCGTGAGCGTCGGCGACGAGGTCGAGGCCGGGGACGTGCTCGTGGTGCTCGAGGCGATGAAGATGGAAACCTCGGTGCGCGCCCCGCAGGCCGGGCGTGTCAAGGAGGTCCTCACCTCGGTCAACACCCAGGTCGACGCCGGTGCCTCCCTGGTGCGCCTGGAGTCCGCGGAGGACCAGGCGGCCGGGGACGAGGCCGAGCGGGTCGAGCTCCCCGCCGGGGACATGGCCGCCGGTGCGGACGCGCGGGCCGAGGCGCTGACCCGGCTGGCCGGGCTGCGCGCCCTGATCACCGGCTTCGACGTCAGCGAGGCCCGGGGGCGGGACCTGCTGGCCGGCTATGACGGGGTCGCCACCGAGGACGTGCGCGACGACGCCGGCCTGGTGGAGGCCGAGCTGGAACTGCTCACGGTCTTCGCCGACCTGTGCGAACTGGCCCGGAACCGGCCGGCGCTGGAGGAGGAGGAACTCGACACCCGGGTGCACAGCCCGCGCGAGCACTTCCACACCTACCTGCACTCGCTCGACGCGGAGGGCGAGGGCCTGCCGGCCTCCTTCCAGGACCGGCTCGCCCGCGCGCTGCGGCACTACGACGTGACCAGCCTCGAGCGCACCCCCGAGCTCGAGCAGGCGGTGTTCCGCCTGTTCCTGGCCCAGCAGCGCATCGACCACCAGGTGCCGGTGGTGCTGGGCCTGCTGGAACGGTGGATGGCGGAGCGGGAGTCGCCCGAACGGCGGCTCGAGGGACTCGAGGAGGTGCTGGACCGCCTCGTGCTGGCCACCCAGGCACGGTTCCCGGTCATCGGGGACGTGACCCGCAACCTGCGCTACCGCCTCTTCGAGGAACCGCGCATCCGGGCCGCCCGGGAACAGGTGTTCGACCGGGTCCGGGGCAGCGTGTCCTACCTGGCGGCACACCCGGACGCCACCGACCGCCAGGCGCGGATCGACGAGATCGTCGCCGGCCCCGAACCGATCCTGGGGCTGGTGGGGGAGTCGGTGCGCGGCAACCGGACCGGCGAGCGCGAGCTGCTCGAGGCCATCACCCGCCGCTTCTACAAGATCCGCACGCTCACCGACGTGCAGTCGGGCACGGCGGCCGGACGCCCGGTGATCACCGGCACCTTCGACCTGCGCGGGACCCAGCTGGCGCTGGTCTCCGCCGTCGGGTCCTTCGGGGGGCTGGCGGACTCGCTGGCAGAGCTCGAGCCGGTGGCCGCGGACCTGGACGGCGAGGTCGTCCTGGACCTGTACCTGGCCTGGGACGAGCGCCCCGAGGACGGGGACGCGATGTCCGAGGAGCTGCGCCAGGCCCTCTCGGCCGCTGCGTGGACGAACACGGTGCGGCGCGTGACCGTCGCGGCCTTCGGGGCACCGGGCACCGCCCACCGCCTGTTCACGTTCCGGCCCGACGGTGGACGCCTGCAGGAGGAGCGCGTCACCCGGGACATGCACCCGCTGACGGGCCAGCGCGTGGAGCTGTGGCGCCTGAAGGAGTTCGACGGCACGCGGCTGCCCGCCGAACCGGACACCTTCCTGTTCCACCTCACGGCCCGCGAGAACCCGGACGACGAGCGCATCGTGGCGCTCGCCGAGATCCGCGACGTCACCCCCGAGCTCGACCGGGAGGGCAACGTGGTCGGCCTGCCGATGGCCGAGCGGACCATCGCGGCCTGCCTCGCGGGCATCCGCCGGGCCCAGGCGGCGCGGGGCAACCGGCGCCGGCTGATGGCCAACCGCGTCACCCTCTACGCCTGGCCGGTGTTCGACCAGTCGATCGAGGACATCGCCGCCGTCGTCGCCCGCAACGTCCGGCCCCTGGCCCTGGGCGTGGGCCTGGAGGAGATCACCCTGGTGTTCCGGATGCGGGACCGCGCCGGCGCCGAGCCGCACGAGAAAGCCCTGCGCTACGCCTTCGAGGCCGGCGGGGTCACCACGCGGATCACGGAACCGGACACCGAGCCGCTGCGGCCCATGGACGCCTACACGCAGAAGGTGCACCGGGCGCGCTCCCGTGGGACGGTGTACCCCTACGAGATCATCCCGCTGCTCACCGGCGAAGAGGGCACCTTCACCGAGCACGACCTGGACGAGGCCGGCCGGCTGGTGCCCGTGGAACGGGCCTACGGGAAGAACACGGCGGGCATCGTGGCCGGCGTGGTCACCACCCCGACGCCGCGGTACCCCGAGGGGATGACCCGCGTGGCGCTGTTCGGCGACCCGACCAAGGCGCTGGGCTCGCTGGCCGAGCCGGAATGCGCCCGGGTCGTGGCCGCCGTCGACCTCGCCGAGCGGATGGGCGTGCCGGTCGAGTGGTTCGCCCTGTCCGCCGGTGCGGAGATCTCCATGGACCGCGGCACCGAGAACATGGACTGGGTCTCCCGCGCGTTGCGCCGGATCGTGACCTTCACGCAGGGCGGTGGCGAGGTGAACATCGTCGTGGCCGGGATCAACGTGGGCGCCCAGCCGTACTGGAACGCCGAGGCCACGATGCTGATGCACACCAAGGGCATCCTGGTGATGACCCCGGACAGCGCCATGGTGCTCACCGGCAAGCACTCCCTGGACTACGCCGGTGGCGTCTCCGCCGAGGACAACTTCGGCATCGGCGGCTACGACCGCGTGATGGGACCGAACGGCCAGGCCCAGTACTGGGCACCGGACCTGGGCTCGGCCGTGGACGTGCTGTTCGCGCACTACGACCACGCCTACGTGGCCCCCGGGGAGCGCTTCCCGCGCCCTGCGCCGACGGCGGACCCGGCGGACCGCGACGTGCGGAGCTACCCGCACACGCACCCCTCCAGCGACTTCACCACGGTGGGGGACATCTTCTCCGCCGAGGCGAACCCGGACCGGAAGAAGCCCTACGACATCCGCACGGTGATGCGGGCGGTGGCCGACCAGGACCACAAGGTGCTGGAGCGCTGGGCGGACATGGCCGACGCCGACACCTCCGTGGTCTTCGACGCCCACCTCGGCGGCCATCCGGTCTGCCTGGTCGGCGTCGAGTCCCGCGCGGTGCCGCGCACCGGCCAGTACCCGTCCGACGGGCCCGACCAGTGGACCTCGGGCACGTTGTTCCCCCGGTCCTCGAAGAAGACGGCGCGGGCCATCAACGCCGCCAGCGGCAACCGCCCCCTGGTGGTACTGGCCAACCTGTCCGGGTTCGACGGCTCCCCGGAGTCGATGCGCACCTGGCAGCTCGAGTACGGCGCGGAGATCGGCCGGGCGATCGTGAACTTCGACGGCCCGATCGTGTTCTGCGTGCTCACGCGCTACCACGGCGGTGCCTTCGTGGTGTTCTCCGGGACGCTGAACGAGAACATGGAGGTCGCCGCGGTGGAGGGTGCCTACGCCTCCGTGCTGGGCGGGTCCTCGGCGGCCGCGGTGGTGTTCACCCGGGAGGTCAACGCCCGGGTGGCCGCCGATCCGCGGATGCAGGAGCTCACCGCCGCCGTGGACGGGGCCGACGACGCCGACCGGGCCCGGATGCTCGTCCAGCTCAGTGAACTGCGGGCCGAGGTGCGCGCGGAGAAACTCAGCGAGGTCGGGACCGAGTTCGACCGCAAGCACAGCATCGAGCGGGCCCGCGAGGTGGGCTCGGTGGATGTCATCGTGCCCCCGGGCGAGCTGCGCTCCTACCTGGTGGACGCCGTCGGTCGCGGCCTTCAGCGGGTCTCCGAGCCCACCGGGGCGGACGAGGGCGAGCGGGCGGCCGCGCCCGCCGACACCCGGTAGCCACGCCCCGGTGCCCGCGCCCGCCCGGGAGGAGTTCCCGGGCGGGCGCCGGTTCAGTGCCCGGTGGTCTCGTCGGGGCTGTCCGGGCCGCGGTCGGCCGGGACCAGCACCGTGATGTTGCCGGGCCCGGGCTTGGTGCGTCCGCTCCGGCCGGTGGGGATCTCCGCGCCGACATCGGCGATCACGGATTCGAGCACCGCGCCGGAGGGCACCGTGGCCTGGCCCAGCAGCACGGACCGGGAGACCGAGGCCCCGGCCTCCACCACCACCCCGGGGCCGATGACGCTGCGCTCGACCTCACCGAGGATCCGCGCCCCGGCGGAGACGAGCGAGGCGGAGACGGAGGCCTTCGTGTCGATCCAGGCTGGCGGGGTGGACTCGGCGTTGGTGATCATCGGCCAGCCGGGGCGGTCCAGTTGCAGGCCGGCGCCGTCCAGTAGTTCCATGTGGGCCTTGAAGTAGGCGTCGATCGTGCCCACGTCCCGCCAGTAGCCCTCGAGCCGGTACTCCTGGACCCGGCCCTGCTCGACGAGGTGCGGCAGGATCGTCTCCCCGTAGTCGCCCAG
>DATBUG010000204.1:0-4240 GCA_036516315.1 Citricoccus sp. | reverse complement strand
ACGATCGGTGTCTACATCTACCTGCACTACGACGTCGAGATGGGTGACGGGTCGGTCCTGGAGCCGGACGCCTTCCTGATGAAGGGGGCACGGGTCCCCGCCGGCACCCGGTACGGCGGCAACCCCGCCCAGGAGATTGGTCCGGTCCGGGCGACCGTCGATGCCTAGACCGGACCTGTCACAGGGTCGGCCACCGCGCCGGCGGCGGCGGACGCGCCATCGCGTCCTCGCCGTCGCCGGCGCGGTGGCCCTCGTCGCCGTCATCGCCCTGGTGTGGGTGCTGGCGAACGGTTCGCGGCGACCGGCCGACTCCGTCTACGGCCACCTGGAGCAGTTCCAGGCGCTGGCCGAGGAACACGGGGACCGCGCCGCGGACTCACCCGGGTACGAGGCCGCCGCCGAGTACGTCGAGGACGTGCTCGAGGAGGCGGGGTACGCCACCGAGCGTCAGTACTTCACGGTGGACCATGACGGCGAGGTGTTCGAGACCTTCAACGTCATCACCGAGACCGCGGCCGGTGACGACGAGGAGGTCGTGATGATCGGGGCGCACCTCGACGGGGTGCCGGGAAGCCCGGCGATCAACGACAACGCCTCGGGGGCGGCCGCACTGCTGGAGGCCGCCAAGGCGCTCAGCACCCAGGAGGAGATCACCACCACGGTGCGCTTTGCCTGGTGGGGCGCCGAGGAGTACCGGCGCCCGCACGGGTCCCGGCACTACGTGCAGGACCTGGCCGAGCAGGACGAACTCGAGACCATCCGCGCCTACCTGAACATCGACATGATTGCCTCGCCGAACCCGATCATCGGCGTCTACAACGCGCAGGACCCGGACGCCTGGCTGGACGTGCCGGAGGGATCGGTCCAGATCATGGAGTTCCTCGGGGGCTCCTTCGACGACCAGGGCCAGCCGTGGACGCCGACGGGGTGGGACATCGCCTCGGACCAGCAGCCCTTCATCCGGGCCGGCGTGCCCGTCGGCGGGTGGTTCACGGGCAGCGAGGAGCGCAAGTCGCGGCTGGAGGCCAACACGTTCGGCGGTATCGCCAAGGCGCCGCGGGACCCGAACTACCACACCGCCGGGGACGACCTCGACAACGTGGACGAACAGACGCTCGAGATCATGTCCGCAGCCATCACGGACGCGGCCACCCGGTTGGCCCGGGACAGCAGCGTGCTGGACTGACAGCTGTTGACCGCCACCGGCCACCATCCACCGACACGACACGACACGACACGACACGAGGACACCATGAATCTGAGCTGGCTCTGGGGGGCGCGCCCCGCCACCCTGCCGGGCACCGTACCCGCCGGCGGTGCCGTGCCCGCCGCCTACGACCACTTGCGGCATCTCCAGGCGCTGGCCGACCGGCACGGCGACCGGGCCGCCGGCACCCGGGGTTATGAGGCCGCGGCGCGGTACGTGGAACGCCAGCTGGCCGACGCCGGCCTGCGCAGCTCGCGGCAGTACTTCACCTTCAAGGAGGACGGCCGGCGCGTGAGCACCTTCACCGTGCTCGCCGAGACCACCACGGGCCGGGACGACCACGTCATCATGCTCGGAGCCCACCTGGACGGCGTGCCCGGCACGGCGGCGATCAACGACAACGGCTCCGGGGTGGCGGCGCTGCTGGAGGCCGCCAAGGCGGTCAGCGCCCTGCCCGGCGTGGACCACAGGGTCCGGTTCGCCTGGTGGGGCGCGGAGGAGTTCGACAAGTCCTACGGCTCCCGCCACTACGTCAAGGACCTGGCCAAGAACGCTCCCGAGGAACTGGGCCGGATCGCGGCCTACCTCAACGTGGACATGATCGCCTCGCCCAACCCGATCGTCGCGGTGTACGACGCGCGGGACGACGACGCCGACCTCAAGATCCCGAAGGGTTCGGCCCGGATCATGGATCTGCTCACCGGGTACTTCGAGGCCCGGGACCAACCCTGGACCACCACCGACTGGGACTACGACTCGGACCAGGTCGCCTTCGCCAAGAAGGGCGTGCCGGTCGGCGGACTGTACACCGGCGACGACGAGAAGAAGAGCCGCAAGGAGGCCCTGCTCTTCGGGGGCCAGGCCAAGAAGCCGTGCGACCCGCACTACCACCGGCCCGGCGACGACCTGACCAACGTCGACCTCGGCATGCTCTCCCTGATGACCGACGCGCTGACCCACGCGGCCGTGCGCCTGGCCGGCGCCCCGGCGCTGCTGGCACGGTCCTGACCACGCCACCCGCGCCATCCACCCCACCCACGTCATCCACACCATCCACCGCAGCACCCAGCACGAGAACGGGTAGACCACCCTCATGGAGCACAGCAGTCCCCGCCGTCCCCCCGCGGCGCCCCCGACCACCGTCACCGCGCCACCGAAGAAACGACTGCTCGGCATCGACGCCGCCCGTGGACTGGCCCTGATCGGGCTGATCGCGGTGCACATCCTGCCGGACAGCGTCGAGGACACCGGTGAGCCGACCCTGGCCTACACCCTGTTCGCCGGGCACTCGGCCGCGCTGTTCGCGCTCCTGGCCGGCGTAGGCCTCGCGCTGGCCACGGGCGGACGCAGACCCCACAGCGGACGGGCCCTGACGGCGGGACGTCTCGGCCTGGTGGCCCGGTCCGTCGTCATCGCCGCCATCGCCCTGGCCGTGGCGGCGCTGATGCCCCCAGAGGACCCGCCGACCGTCGGCATCCTGCTCTACTACGCATCCTTCTTCCTGCTGGCCCTTCCCTTCCTGCACCTGCGCCCGAGGACCCTGTTCCTCAGCGCGGCCGCCTTCGCCCTCGTCTCGCCCCTGCTGATCCAGGTCCTGTACCCGGTGCTCCCGGAGTCCTCCGCCTGGAACCACACCGTGGTGGACGTGATCGCCGAACCCGGCCAGACCCTGGCGGACCTGCTCCTCACCGGCACCTACCCGGCCCTGACCTACATGGTGTTCATCCTGACCGGACTGGGCCTGGGACGGCTGGACCTGTCCCGTCCGGCCGTCCAGGGCACGATCGCGGCCATCGGCACGGCCATGGCCGTCCTGTCCTCCGCCATCTCGTCCCTGTTGCTGCACGTCTTCGGCGGCTTCGAGGCGCTCGTGGAGGCCGAGGAGGTCACCGCGGAGGAGCTGGAGGAGCTGCTGGCCTACGGTGCGGACACCATCCCGGACACCTCCGCCTGGTGGCACGCCACCGCCACCCCGCACAGCGGGACGGCGCTGGCCGATGTCTCCAGCCTCGGCCTGGCGATGGCCGTCCTGGGCGTGGCGCTGCTGGTCACCCCGCGCCTGGGACGATGGCTGATGCCGCTGGTGGCGATGGGGTCCATGACCCTGACGCTCTACACGGCCCACCTGATCGGGCTGCTCCCCGAGGGGCACTACGACGAGCCGGAGCTGTGGTTCGTCCTGCACCTGGGCGTCGCCGTGGCCTTCGCCTGGTGCTGGTCCCGGTTCCGGGGCCGGGGCCCGCTGGAGGGCCTCGTCCACGGGGCCGTGGGCCGGGTCCGCACGGCCGTCCTGGGGCCCCGTCCGTCTGCGGGGACTCCCGGGACCGGGACCTCCGCACCGGGTGGGGAACACCCGCAGGACTCTGCTCCGGCCGGGACGGGGTCCACGCCGGGACCGGTGGGTTCCACCCGGGGCTGAGGCCGGGGGCCGTTCCCCTCAGGGCCGTGGCCGGAGACGATGGTGCCATGCCCCACCTCGACCCCGGTCTGCTGGAACTGCGCATCCACGGGGTGCGCAACACGCCCTCGCACCTCATGCTCGGGGCCGTGCCGGCCGACGTGGAACGCACGCGCGGGGACCACCTGGCCGGATTCTCCATCGACCGGGCCTCGGACGCCGGCCACCGGGTCGAGGCGTACTCCTGGGGGCGACTGGCCCGGTTCACCGGCTTCCCGGCGCTCGGGCGGCTGGGGGACGGCCTCGTCCGGGCGATCTGGTTCACGCTGGCACCGTTCGGCCTGGCCAACACCGCCTACTGGTCCCGTCACCAGCTCGGCCGGGCTCCGACGCCGCCAGCGCGCGGCGAGGCGGGGGCTACCTCCTGCCCGCTGCCGGAGATGATCGGTGAGGGGCGGCTGGCCGGCACCGTCCGGGTGCTGGGCCTGGCCCTGACCCTGCTGTTCGTCAGCACCGCCGCCACGGTGGCCCTGGACATGGCCGGGCAGGGGCACCACGGGTACGTGCGTCACCTGCTGGACGGGTGGAGCCCGGCGGCGCGTACCGTCCTGCAGACCCTGGTGCCCCTGATGGCC
>DATBUG010000203.1:0-8571 GCA_036516315.1 Citricoccus sp. | reverse complement strand
GTGGGCTCCGGCATCTTCAAGTCCGGCAACCCCGAGGCCCGTGCCGCGGCGATCGTGCGTGCCACGGCCCAGTACAACGACGCCGCCGCCGTCGCCGACGCCTCGCGTGGCCTGGGCGAGGCGATGGTCGGCATCAACGTGGCCGACCTGCCCGCCCCGCACCGCCTTGCCGAACGCGGGTGGTGAGCGGCGCCGTCGGGACCGCTGCCCCTGTCCGTTTTCAGGGCGGGATTGACTAGTCGATGCGCGAGATGACTAGCGATTCCTGCCCTGAAAGCGGCGAGGGTGCCGCGGAGGCACCGAACGCGGGGGCCCATCGGCCCGCGATCGGCGTGTTCGCCCTGCAGGGGGATGTGCAGGAGCACGTGCGCGTGCTGGAGGCCCTCGGCGCGCGGACGTCCCTGGTGCGTGCCGCCGGAGACCTGGCCGGGCTGGACGGCCTGGTCATCCCCGGGGGCGAGTCCTCCGTGATGGACAAGCTCTCGCGCCTGCTGGGCCTGGCCCCGGCGGTCCGGGAAGCGATCGACGACGGGCTGCCGGTCTTCGGCACCTGCGCCGGGATGATCATGCTCTCCGACCGGATCGCCAACCCGATCGCCGGCCAGCAGAGTCTCGGCGGGCTCGACGTCACCGTGCAGCGCAACGCCTTCGGCTCGCAGGTCGACTCTTTCGAGACCCGGCTGCAGGCTCCGACGGTCTCCGGGGACGAGGTCCACGCCGTGTTCATCCGCGCACCCGCGGTGCTGCAGGCCGGACCGGGTGTGGACGTGCTGGCGGCCGTGCCGTCCGAGCGCCTCGAGGCCGGGGTCGACTGCGGCCTGGTGCCCGGTGAGGTGCCCGTGGCCGTGCGGCAGGGGAACCTGCTGGCCACGAGCTTCCACCCCGAGGTCACCGGGGACTGGTCCTTCCACCGCTACTTCCTGACGGAGCTGGTCGGCCCGTCACGGCGATAAGGGGTGCCGGGCCATCGCCCGGCACCCCTCACGGCGGGTGCGTCCTCGTCCGCCGGCCGTCAGGTCCAGCCGACCGACCGGTTCAGCCGGCCGTCAGGTCCAGCCGACCGACCGGTTCAGCCGGCCTGCGCGAGCGCGGTCAGTGCGGCCAGCGGGGAGGCGGAGGCATCCGCATCGGCTTCGTCCTGGACGGTGTTGCGCAGCACGCCCAGGCCGGTGATCTCGACCTCGACCTCGTCGCCGGCGTCCAGCAGGCCGTCCTCGCCCCAGAACAGGCCGACGCCACCGGGGGTGCCGGTGACGATGACGTCCCCGGGGTTGAGCCGGGTGAAGCCGGTGACGTAGTTGATCAGGGTGGGGATGTCGAAATAGAGATCGGCCACGGAGGCGTGCTGGCGCACCTGGCCGTTGACGCGGGTCTCCAGGGTCAGCTCGCGCACGTCACCCACGTCCGTGGCCGGAACCAGGTACGGGCCGAAGGCGCCGGTGGCCGGGAAGTTCTTGCCCGGGATCCACTGGCTGGCGGCCTTCTGCCAGTCGCGGACGGAGAAGTCGTTGTAGTTGGCGTAACCGGCCACCACGTCGAAGGCGTCCTCCTTCGCCACGTGCCAGGCCTCCTTGCCGATGACCAGGGCCATCTCGCCCTCGTAGTCGAACTTGCCCGTGGAGGCCGGCTTGATCGCCGGGGCCAGGTGGCCCATCTGGGTGTCCGCGAAGCGGGTGAAGACGGTCGGCGCGGTCTGGCCGGTCTTCCCGGACTCCTCCTGGTGGGTCCGGTAGTTCACGCCGATGCAGATGATCTTCTGCGGCTCCGTCAGGCAGGGCAGGTAGGTGATGTCCTGCTCCGCGTGGGCCGGGGCGTCCGTCAGGTCGGCGGAGGTCAGCGTACCGAAGAGGCCCCGGGTCACGGCCTCGTGCAGGGAGGCCGCGCGGGCGGTTCCGGTGGGGCCGAGGTCGTAGACGGTGCCCTGCGAGGCGACGCCCCACGTCGGGGCGCCTTCCGGGGTCACGAAGCTGAGGTAGTTCACAAGGGTCTCCCAAGGGTCGGGCCAGTGGCGCACCATCGGTCCGCCGGTCGCGGCGGGCTGCCGCGCGCATCGTCACACACCGTATCCAGCCCCTATGCACTTCGCAAGAAGAAAATATTCTTTGCTCTTAATTGCGTACGTAGTGGAAAAATGCCGTCCATTGCGGCATGCTGGAGGTGTGACAGCCGTCTCAGCGGCTCGTGCACCACTCCGACCCCGTGAGTGATGGGGGCCGGACCAGTGTCTAGGAAAGGACGACCCCCTGATGAGCACCCCGAAGCCGTCGCAGCACATGATCCTGACGACCTTCATGCTGCCCGCGGGATACCACAAGGACAGCTGGCGGATGGACGGGAGCCGGGCGGAGGAGCTCGGCAACCTGGACTTCGTCCTCGAGCTCACCCAGATGGCCGAGGCGGCCAAGCTGGACGCCGTGTTCTTCGGGGACGTGGTGCACGCCAACACCCTGCTGCGCGGGGACATCAAGATGAACGGCTTCTACGAGCCCGTCGCCGTGCTCTCCGCCCTGGCCGCCCGCACCCAGCACATCGGCCTGGTCGGCACCATCTCCACGTCCTTCACCGAGCCCTACAACGTGGCCCGGCAGTTGTGCGGACTGGACCACATGTCCAACGGCCGCGCCGGGTGGAACATCGTGACCTCCTCGGACGGGTTCCAGAACTTCGGCATGGAGCAGGCCCCGGACCCGGCCACCCGCTACCGCCGCGCGACCGAGTTCGTGGACGTGGTGCGCCGGCTGTGGGACTCCTGGGACGACGGCGCCGTGATCGTGGACCGCGCCTCGGGCGAGTACCTGGACCGCCACCGCCTGCACCCGATCAACCACGAGGGCGAGTTCTTCCGCGTCCAGGGCCCGCTGAACATGCCCACCAGCCCCCAGCGTCACCCCGTGCTGGCCCAGGCCGGTTCCTCGGGCCCGGGCATGGAGCTGGGCTCGTCCATCGGGGACATGATCTACACGGCCCAGCCCAACAAGCAGCCCTCGATCGAGTTCTACGCCAAGTTCAAGCAGATGGCCAAGGACAAGGGGCGCAACCCGGACCACGTGAAGATCGTCCCCGGCATCCTGCCGATCCTGGGGGACACCGAGGCCGAGGCGCGCGAGCTGGCCGACGAGCTGGGCCGCCACGTGCACCTGGAGAACGGGCGCACCCAGGTCGGAGCGGACCTGCGCATGGACCTGTCCGAGCTGGACTACGACGAGCGCATCCCCGCCGAGTGGTTCCGCGAGGACGACTCCCTGGGTAGCCGCTACAAGATCTACCGGATGAAGTCCGTGGAGATGGGCATGACCCTGCGCGAGCTGATCGTCGACCTCGCCCGGTCCACCGGTCACCAGTGGATGGCCGGCACCGCGTCCCAGGTCGCCGACCGGATGGTCGACTGGTTCGAGTCCAAGGCCTGTGACGGCTTCAACCTGAACTCGCCGTTCAACCCCGGTGGCTTCAAGCTGATCTGCGACAAGCTCGTGCCCGAGCTGCAGGACCGCGGGTACTTCCGCAGCGAGTACGAGGGTGCCACGTTCCGCGAGAACCTGGGCCTGCCCGAGGTCTCGCCGTCGCTGCAGCCGGCCTGAGGCCGCCCCGCCCGCCCCGGTACGACGCCGGCGCGGGCCCCCAAGCCGGGCCGCCCACCGCTGGAGGAATCGCGGTGGGCGGCCCGAACCAGTCCCTGGAGAAGAGGTATGGAGATGACTGAACTGACCGTGGAGCGGGCGGCCGAGGCCCATGACGCGCGCGAGGAGTTCCTGCGCCGCGCCGAGGAGATCGTCGGCGCCGCGCACGTGATCCGCCCGGGTGCCGAGGACGGCTACCGGGACCCCTATCCGCTGGTCCCCGGCCGGTCCACCTGGCCGGGCGTCCGTCCCGCGGACACGTCCCAGGTGCAGGCGCTGGTGCGCCTGGCCAACGAGACCGGAACCGCCCTGTGGACCTTCTCCAAGGGCAAGAACCTCGGCTACGGCGGGCCGGAACCCCGGGGCGAGGCGATGGTCGCCCTGGACCTGGGACGGATGAACCGCATCATCGAGGTCGACGACCGACTGTGCTACGCCGTCGTCGAGCCGGGCGTGACGTTCTTCGACCTGTACGAGTACATCCAGGAACGGGGCCTGAAGGTGTGGATGTCCGTCCCCGCCCTCGGCTGGGGCTCCGTGCTCGGCAACGCCCTGGACCGGGGCTACGGCATGACGCCGCTGGGCGATCACTCCAAGCAGATCTGCGGGATGGAGGTCGTCCTCCCGGACGGCGAGCTGCTGCGGACCGGCATGGGCGCCATGGAGGGCACCGACCTCGGGCCCATCTTCCAGGGCGGCTTCGGTCCCACCCTGGACGGACTGTTCACCCAGTCGAACCTCGGGGTGGTCACCCAGATCGGCCTGTGGCTCATGCCCTGGCCGGAGGTCTACGTCAACGGCGAGGTGACGGTCGAGCGCGAGGAGGACATGCCGGTCCTGATCGACATCCTCACCCAGCTGCGCCGCGAGGACGTCATCCAGAACAACGCCCTGTGCGGCAACGTGGTACGAGCCGTCACCATGAACGGCCCCCGGTCCCGCTGGTACCAGGGCGAGGGCTCGATCCCGCCGGAGCGGCTGGAGGAGATCCGCCAGGAGCTGGGCATCGGCCAGTGGAACGCGAAGTTCGGCATCTACGGGGACAAGGGCCTGGCTGAGCGCCGGCTCGAGATCATCCGGGAGCGCTTCGCCGGGCTCGAGGGCTTCACCGTCACCGCCCGGATGTACGAGGGCGCCGAGGGCGCCCGGGTGGCCTACGAGGACATCGCCGAGCGCGACCGCACGCAGATGGCCGGCGTGCCCACGCTCAAGCCGCTGGGCACCATCAACTACCTGGCCGAGAACGGCGGGCACATCGACGCGGCTCCGATCCTGCCGGCGCGCGGCGAGGAGGTCTGGGACTTCTACCAGGAGGTCAAGGACCTGTACACCGAGTACGGCTTCGATCTGTACATCGGCTACCACCTCTACCCGCGGCACATGGTGCACGTGACCATGATCTACTTCGAGAACGGCAACGAGGAGATGCTCGGCCGGGCCCGGGAGCTGTACAGCCGGCTGCTGGAGGCCGCCCGCAACCGGGGCTACGCCCCGTACCGCAGCCACGTGGACTACATGGACCGGATCGCCGACGGCTTCGACTTCAACGGCCACGCCGCGCGCCGGTTCCAGGAGCGCCTGAAGGACGCCGTCGATCCGCGCGGCATCCTCGCGCCGGGCAAGCAGGGGGTCTGGCCGGCGCGCTACCGCACGGGGGCCTGAGGCCTCCGCGCCGGAGACCGGCACATCGTGGGCCTTCCGGCGTCGGCCGCCTGGTGATCAGGCGGTCGTCGCCGGCAGGCCCACTTCCACGCCCAGCTTCGTGATGGCCTCGAGCGTGCCGTGGTAGTGCTCGGCCAGCAGCCGGGACGTGGTCTCGGCATCCCGCGACAGGGCGGCGTCGAGGATCGCCTGGTGCTCGGCGGAGAGGTCGCGGCCGGACCAGTTGGTGGCGCTCGTGGCCCAGCGGTTGTACAGCTGGGTGAGATCGGAGAGCGTGTTCGTCAGGTCGATCAGCACGGGCACGCCGCAGGCGGCCAGCAACTGCGCGTGGAACGCCTGGTGGGCGGCTGCCCACTCGATGGTGGGACGGTTCTCCGCGTCGCGGCTGGGAGTCTTCTCCATCCGGTGGTGGACGGCCATCAGCTCGCCCTCCCAGTTCAGGTCTCCGCGCTCGATGGCCAGGGAGACGGCGAACTGCTCGTTGACGCACCGCAGCTCGGTGATGTCCCGCAGCTCGTCCAGGGACACGGTGGGAACGAAGAACCCGCGGTTGGGCTTCAGGATTACCAGCCGGTCGCCGGCCAGGCGGGTCAGCGCCTCCCGGACCACCGTGGACGAGGTGTTGAACTGCTCGGAGAGCTGGTTCAGCTGGAGGCGGTCGCCGGGGGCCCACTGCCCCCTGAGGATGTTGGTGCGCAGCTCATCGCGGATGTGCTTGGAGAGCGTTTCGGCGTCGGTTCGCTTGGCCATACCGCCAGTCTAGGGCGCAATTGTGCAAATCGGCGAGGAAAAAATTAACTCCGTGCGGCCGAAGCAGGATTGCATTCTTCCGGATCCACTCGGCCGCGACTATTGCCTGGCTCACATTCACCTCGTACACTCGTGCCAGCAGAAAATATTATTCAGCGCAAAATGCACTGATGATGGACGGGAGACGAGATGACCGCGAGGACCGGGGCCCAGTACAAGGCAGGCCTGGACGACGGGCGCGAGGTGTGGCTGGGTGACGAGCAGATCAACATCACCACCCACCCGGCCATGGCCCGTTCCGTCGAGGGGATGGCCGGCTACTTCGACTACCAGCACGTGCACGCGGACCAGGTGCTCATGGAGTCCCCGCACGGCGGGATGATGAACGTCTCGCACATGCTGCCGCGCAGTGCCCAGGACATCGAGCGCCGCCACGTGGCCTTCGACCGCCTGGCCCGGTACTCCGTGGGCATGCTCGGACGGACCCCGGACTACGTGAATGTGGTGCTGGCCGGGCACGTCTCCCGCCGGGACATCTTCGAGCAGTACGGGGACCCGGTGTTCCACGACCGCCTGGCCGCTTACCAGCGCGAGGTCATCGACGGTGACCTGGCGCTGACGCACACGATCGTGCACGCCGCGATCGACAAGTCCGCCGGCGAGTTCGAGGGCGTCAACGAGGACCTGACCCTGCGGGTGGTGGACCGCACCCCCGAGGGCGTGATCGTCCGCGGCGCCAAGATGCTGGCGACCCTGGGGCCGATCGCGGACGAGCTCTACGTCTACCCGGCCACCCCGATCCGGCCCGGCAACGAGGAGTACGCCATCTCCTTCGCCATCCCGGTCAACACCCCCGGCGTGGTCTCCGTGTGCCGTGACCCCTACGCCGTGGACATGGACGTGGTGGACCGCCCCTTCTCGGCGCGCTTCGACGAGCAGGACGCCGTGGTGATCTTCGAGGACGTGCTCGTGCCCTGGCACCGCGTCTTCATCGACGGCAACCTGGACGTCTACAACCGGATCAACGCCGGCACCGCCACCGGCAACACCCAGCAGCAGACCGCCATCCGCGCCTGCGTGAAGCTGGAGTTCGCCTACGACCTGTGCGTGCAGATGGCCAAGGCCACCGGCACCGACACCAAGCCGGACACCGCGGCGATGCTGGGGGAGATTTACTCCTACCTGCGCATCGCGCGGGCCGTGGTGCACTCGGCCGAGGTGAACTCCTCGGACTGGGGCGGCGGCGCCTGGTTCTGCCACGACGACATCTCCGCGCTGCGCACCATGATGCCGCTGTGGATGGCCCGGGTGAACGACATCATCAAGACCATGGGCTCGCACAACCTGCTGGCCACGCCCACGGCCGCCGCCTTCGACCACCCGCGGCTGGGCCCGCTCGTGGAGCGCTACCTGCCCGGGGCGCAGGGCATCTCGGCCCGCGAGCGGGCACGGATCTTCCGCACCGCCTGGGACTTCGCCGGTTCCGCCCTCGGCTCGCGCAACGAGCTCTACGAGCGGTTCTACCTCGGTTCCGTGGGCCGTGCCCGCGGCCTCGACCACCGCAAGGCGCAGGGCAAGGGCGAGACCGGGGCCTACCGGGCCCTGTTCGAGGAGGCGGGCATCCCGGCCGCCGACGCCGTCACCCGGCCCGTCGCCGTCGCCCACTGAGCCCAGCCGGCCACGCCGGGGGCGCGATGCGCCCCCGGCCGAGAAGAGAATTGAGGAGACAGACATGTCCTGGGGACTGATCAGCGAGATGGGCCACGTGGGGATCCAGACGACGGATCTCGACGCCTCCATCTGGGACGCGACCCAACTGCTCGGACTGCGTGTCACGGAGCAGACGGGCGACGCCGCCTACCTGGCGGCCGCAGACGTGCACCACGAGCTCATCTACCGCGAGTCGGACGTCAACGGCGTGGACTCCCTCGGGCTGATCGCCCGGGACGGGGACGCGCTGCAGACCATCCGCCGCCGCGTGGAGGACGAGAATCTCGAGGTGCTCAGCGACGCACCGCGCACGGCCGGGGTGGAGGACGGGTTCAGCTTCGTGGGCCCGGAGGACTACGTCTTCGAGATCACCATCGGCCGTCAGCTGGACGTGGCGGCGCAGAAGAGCTTCGGCCCGGACCGCTACGGCCACCTCAACTTCCACCCGCGCAACACGCGCTCGATGATGGAGTTCCTGCAGCGGGTGTTGGACTTCAGGCTCTCGGACGTCATCGGTGACGACTACGCGTACTTCATGCGGTGCAACCCGGACCACCACGGGATCGCACTGCTGCCGGGCAAGGGCACCTTCCACCACCACGCCTGGCAGACCCAGTCCGTGGCGGACCTGGCCAAGCTGGGCGACCGGCTGAACAAGGTGGGCCGGGACCTGATCTGGGGCCCTGTCCGCCATGGTGCAGGTCACAACATCGCCGCTTATTATGTAGAGCACTCGGGCGCCGTCGTGGAGCTGTACACCGACCTGGAGCAGATCTACGACGACAACCGCGAACCGGTCATCTGGGGCGCCGAGGACAACTGGTGGAACATG
>DATBUG010000202.1:0-5489 GCA_036516315.1 Citricoccus sp. | reverse complement strand
TCCGGTCAGCACGGCCGCCAACGCACCGAGCACCCCGGCCGTCACGGCCGCCGGCACGTGCAGCGCCGGGACCACGGCGGCGAGGGCGAGCGGGGCGGCACCGGCCACGGCCATCGCCAGCAACGCGTCCCAGGGCCCGGACCACCGCACCAGCCCGGTGAGGGCGGCGAGCGCGAGCGAGAGGGCCAGCGAGAGGGTGAGGGGGCCGGCGTCGTACCGGGACAGCGCCGTCCATCCGGCCACGGCCCCGACGACGGCGACACCGGCCACGGTGCCGGCGGTCGACTCGAGGCGGTGCGGCCGGCCGTGGCCGCGGAACAGCTGGACCAGGAACGCGGTCACCGTGCCCAGCGCCAGGCAGACGGCGACCGGCTCGATGAGCGACTCACCGAACTCCTGGCCCGCGGACTCGGGCAGCGGCCATAGGGCCACCGCCCAGACGGCGACCAGCCCGGTCCCCAGTAGCACGGCCGTCAGGGACCGGCGCGCCGGGGCGCCGAGCAGCTGGGGCCAGCCCAGGGCCACGGCGGCCACCAGCACGGTGCCGAGCGCGGCGGCGAGCCAGGCGTCCAGCGCGCCGAGGGCCACGAGGACGGCGGCGGCGACGGCGGCGACGGCCAACAGTGGGTGCTTCACACTCCCATCCTGCCATCGCCGGGCGTCCCTATACTGACCTGCGATACCTACAGACCCCGAGGAGGCCCGATGGCCCGGTTGCTGCTGCTGAGTGGTTCGAGCGCGCCGGTCCTGGAGGCCCTGGCCTTCCTCGACCACCGGGTGACCGTGGCACCGCCCCGGGCCGACTCCCTGCTGCGCACCCCGCAGACCGACGTGGTGCTGGTGGACGCCCGCCGGGACCTGGCCGGCGCCCGGGCCCTGTGCCAGGTGATCCGCACGACCTCCCCGTCCACTCCCGTCCTGCCGGTCCTCACCGAGGGCGGCCTCGCGGCCCTGTCCCCTGCCTGGGGCACCACCGACTTCCTGCTGGACACCGCCGGTCCCGCCGAGGTGTCCGCCCGGTTGCGGCTGGCCGTGGCCCGGGCGGCCGAGAGCGCGGCGGGCGCCGATGACGAGGACGCCCCGATCAAGGCCTCCGGGGTCACCGTGGACGCCGCGAGCTACACCGCCAAGGTCCACGGCCAGCCCCTGAACCTCACCTTCAAGGAGTTCGAGCTGCTCAAGCACCTGGTGCAGCACCCGGGGCGGGTCTTCACCCGCGAGCAGCTGCTGCACGAGGTCTGGGGATACGACTACTTCGGTGGCACGCGCACCGTGGACGTGCACGTGCGGCGGCTGCGGGCCAAGCTCGGCCCGGACCAGGAGCAGCTGATCGGGACGGTCCGCAACGTCGGTTACCGGTTCGTGCCCCGTGAGACCGAGCCTAGTCAGGCCCCGGAGGGCTAGTGTTGGGACATGGACCGCACTGACTCGACCCCCGAAGCCCCCGAGGCCCCGGCCCTGACCGTCAGCGCCGGCCGACTCGACCCCGGCATGCTGCGAGACCTGCGCGCCCTCGCCGACGCCGCCGAGGCCGCCGACGGCAACCCGCCCTTCTCGGACCAGACCTGGGTGGAGCTGCGCACCACCGACGACCCGGACCGCGTCCGCACCGTGACCGCCTGGCTGGACCGGGCCCCGGGCCGGGACGGGGAACTGGCCGGTGCCGCCGTCGCCATCTCCCCCGCTCCCGGTGACGCCGCCGGCACCCCCGGGGTGCTGGAACTGGTGGTGCACCCGAACTGCCGCGCCCAGGGCGTGGCCACCACCATGGCCTCCGAACTGACGGTCCTGCGGGACGGCACCCCGATGCAGGCCTGGGCACACGGCAACCACGCCGCGGCCGCCCGGCTGGCCGAGCACTTCGGGTACCGCCCCGTGCGCGAGCTGCTGCGGTTGCGCCTGACCCACCAGGCGGACGCCGACGCCCCGGCCTGGAACGAGGACGTCCCCGAGGGCGTGACGATCCGTCCCTTCGTCCCCGGCCAGGACGACGCCGCCTGGCTGGCCGCCAACGCCGCCGCCTTCGCCGACCACCCCGAGCAGGGCTCGATGGACCAGGTGGACCTGGACGCCCGCAAGGCCGAGGAGTGGTTCGACCCCGAGGGGTTCCTGCTCGCCGTGGACGCGGACGGGACCATCCTGGGCTTCCACTGGACCAAGATCCACCCCGGCGTGGACGGCCACCCGCCCCTGGGCGAGGTGTACGTGGTCGGCGTGACGCCCCAGGCCCAGGGCCGGGGCCTGGGCCGGGTGCTCACCGTGCTGGGCATCCGTCACCTCCAGCGCCGGGGGGTGGACGCCGTGATGCTGTACGTGGACGCGGACAACACCGCGGCCGTGGCGCTCTACCGCAAGCTCGGCTTCACCCGGTGGGACACCGACGTGATGTACGCCCCGACCTCCTGACGTCACCGGGCGGTCACCCACTGTTCACCTGCCGGTAAGATCTGCAGAATGCCCAGCACCGCTGCCCGCTCCGCCGTCGCCGTCCACGATTCCGAGCCCACCGCGCAGGTGCTGGCCGCCGGGGTCGTCCCCTGGCGGACCAACGGCAAGGGCCTGGAGGTGCTGCTGATCCACCGGCCGGACTACGACGACTGGTCCTGGCCGAAGGGCAAGCTCGACGACGGCGAGACCCTCCCCGAGTGCGCCGTCCGCGAGGTGCGCGAGGAGATCGGCCTGAACGTGGAGCTGGGCCTGCCGCTGCCCTCCACCCACTACACGCTCAACGGGGGCACCACCAAGGAGGTCTGGTACTGGGCCGTCGAGGCCTCGCGCCAGATGCCGGAGGCGGACGGCAAGGAGGTGGACCGCGTGGAGTGGGTCCGTGCCGAGCAGGCCCGCGAGCGGCTCACCAACGCCTCCGACCTCATACCGCTCGAGGCGCTGATGGCGGCCCACCACGACCGGACGCTGCGCACCGTCCCCTTCGTGGTGCTGCGTCACGCCAAGGCCAAGCCCCGTTCCTCGTGGTCCCGGGCCGAGGGGGCGCGGCCGCTGGCCGCCACGGGCCAGCGGCAGGCACTGGCCGTGCGCCGGCTGCTCGCGGCCTGGGACCCGCGCAAGATCGTCACCTCGCCCTGGCGGCGCTGCGTGGAGACGGTGACCCCGTTCGTCAAGGACAGCGGGCGCAACCTCAAGGAGAACGGCGCGTTCACCGAGAAGGCCGTGAAGTCCAAGCCGAAGAAGACCCGCAAGGAGACCGCCGCACTGCTAGCCAAGGTGCGCCCGACCGTGCTGTGCACCCACCGGCCCGTGCTGCCCGTCGCCCTGGAGGTGCTGGCCGACCGCGTGGGGCACGGCCACCGGGACGCGGTGCTCAGGACCCTGCCGCGCCAGGACCCGTACCTGAAGCCCGGCGGGATGCTGGTGGCACAGCAGGCCGTCGACGCCGGGGGCAAGATCGTCTCCCTGGAGGTCTACGACGTCTGGGACGACTGACGTAGGGTCATCCCCATGAGCAGCCAGGACACCCCCAAGATCGTCCACGACGACCTGCGCGTCACGCGCGATCCGGACCGTGGCCGGATCGAGCTGTGGCAGAAGGACGAGTTCATCGGTTTCCTCGGGTACACCGAGCACACCGTCGGCGACCAGACGGTCGTGGTGCTGCAGCACACCATCATCAAGGAGGCCTTCGGGCGGCGCGGCTATGCCCGGGCCCTGGTGACCATCGTGCTGGAGCGGCTCAAGGCCGAGGGGTACTCGATCGTGCCGGAGTGCAGCTACGTCCAGGACTACCTGCGGCGGTACCCCGAGTACCTGCCGATGGTCTACGAGGGCCAGTTGCAGGACTGAACGCCACCGCCCGCGCGTCCCCGTAGACTGGCCCGGTGAGCATTCCGACCCCCTACGAGGACCTGCTGGACGACGTCCTCGCCCACGGGACCGTCAAGGAGGACCGCACCGGCACCGGCACCTACAGCGTGTTCGGGCGCCAACTGCGCTACGACCTCTCCGAGTCCTTCCCGCTGATCACCACCAAGCGGGTGCACTTCCGCTCCGTCGCCCTGGAACTGCTGTGGTTCCTGCGCGGGGAGTCCAACGTGCGCTGGCTGCAGGAACGCGGCGTGAGCATCTGGGACGAGTGGGCGGACGAGCACGGCGAGCTCGGCCCGGTCTACGGCGTGCAGTGGCGCTCCTGGCCGGCTCCCGACGGCGGCCAGATCGACCAGATCGCCCGCGTCGTGGAGTCCCTGCGGACCAACCCGGACTCGCGCCGGCACATCGTCACCGCCTGGAACCCGGCCGAGGTGGAGAGGATGGCCCTGCCGCCGTGCCACGCGATGTTCCAGTTCTACGTGGCCGACGGGCGGTTGTCCTGCCAGCTCTACCAGCGCTCCGCGGACCTGTTCCTCGGTGTGCCGTTCAACATCGCCTCCTACGCCCTGCTGACCGTGATGATGGCCCAGCAGACCGGGCTGGAGCCGGGCGAGTTCGTGTGGACCGGCGGTGACTGCCACATCTACTCCAACCACGTGGACCAGGTGCGCGAGCAGCTGGGACGCACCCCCTACCCGTACCCGCGGCTGCGCCTGACCCGCCGGCCGGAGGACATCTTCTCCTACGCGTACGAGGACTTCGAACTGGTCGACTACCAGCACCACCCGACGATCAAGGCCCCCATTGCCGTCTGACGAACACCCCGCCCCGCTGCCCGCACACACCCCCTCCCGGATCGGCATGATCTGGGCGCAGAGCCCGGAACGGGTCATCGGCGCCGACGGCACCCTGCCGTGGCACGTGCCCGAGGACCTGAACCACTTCCGGGAGCTCACCGTCGGCCACCCCGTGATCATGGGGCGGCGGACCTGGGAGTCCTTCCCCGCGAAGTTCCGCCCCCTGCCGGGCCGGACCAACATCGTCGTCTCCCGGCGCCAGTCCGCGGCCGAGCAGATGCGCGAGGCCGGCGCCGTCGTCGTGCCCGGGTTCCAGGAGGCCCTCGAGGCCGCCCAGGAGGCCGACGGACTGGACCTGGTCTGGGTGATCGGCGGGGCCTCGCTCTTCGAGCAGGCCCTGGACGTGGCCACCCTGGCCGAGATCACCGTCATCGAGACGGACGCCGAGGGAGACACCTTCGCCCCGGAACTGGACCAGCGCTGGACCCGCACGGTTGCGGACCCGCCGGCCGGCACGCACACCTCCCGCACCGGGCCGGGATACCGCTACGAACGATGGGAACGGCCCGACTGACCATGAACCAGCTGCTGAACAAGACGACCCTGACGTTCATCGCCTTCATCGCCTGCCCGGTGCTCGGACTGGTCACCGCCGTGATGGGGCTGGTGATGATCCTCGCCGGGGACGTGATCCCGGGCGTCATCTTCCTCGTCGTCCTGACCCAGGTGTTCGTCGCCGGCGGGATCTGGGCGAGCAGGAAACGTAGCTCACTGCTGCAGGACGGTTCCGGCCGTTAGACTGCGGGCATGGTATCCCCCGAGTCGACCGAAACGGCCCCCTCTGTCCTGACCGCCGACGCCGCCGGCACC
>DATBUG010000201.1:0-1551 GCA_036516315.1 Citricoccus sp. | reverse complement strand
CTCCGCGAAGACGGCGACCGCCACACCGATCGGGCCGATCGCGTCCATGATGGACACGACGATGTCCCCGAGCCAGCCGTAGGACGCCTCGCCCCCGGAACCGGAGCCTGGCGCGCTGGCGAGGACAGGGGGCGCGGACAGCGTGGCGGAGCCGGCGATTGCTGGTGTGGTCATGGGCTCCATTGTCCCCCGCCCGCGTGCCGATCTCCGAACCGCCGGGCGGGTTGCCCCGGCCCCGGGACATCGGGCCTGATCGCGGGGGCATAATGGGGAGCATGCGGTTCAGACCTGACGGGGCAGGCCTCGCCGGCGCCCACGTCATGAGCTGGGTGTCGCTCTCGCCCAGCTTCATCCCCCGGACCTGGTGGATGACCTCCGCGTCCATGGCGTTGTCCCAGACCTTCGGCTACGCGGCCGGTGCCGTCGGCCGTGCCGCGGCCCGGGGCGCCGGGCGGGCCCTGGGCATCTCGGTCACGGTGGACCCCGACCGCATCCGGCCCGTGCGCCAGGCCGCCCCCTGGGTCATGGCCGGCATCAGCGGGGTCGCCTGGCTGCGCAGCCTCAAGGCGCAGGCCGAGATCGCCGGGTTGATGGAGGCCCGGCCCGTCAAGACCCGCGAACACGTCCTGGGTGCGGTGAGCGGCCTGGTGGCCACCGCCGGACTGGTCGGCGTCGGACGGGGCATCCACGGCGTCGCGCGCACCGCCTCCCGGGCCCTCAAGCCGGTGCTGCCGGCTCCCGTCGCCCCCGTGGCTGGGGTGGGGCTCACCGCCGCCGCCACCGCCTTCGTCCTGGACAAGGTGGTCTACCGCCGGGTGCTGGAACGGCTGTCCAAGGCCGCGCAGGACGCCAACGCCCGCCTGCTGCCCGGACGCGTGCCGCCCGTCGAACCGGAACGCTCCGGCTCCGAGGCCTCCTACGAGCCCTGGCACACGCTCGGGGCCAAGGGCCAGGCCGTGGTCTCGGACGGGCCCCGCGCGGTGGACATCGCCGAGGCCACGGGCGAACCGGCGATGACCCCCATCCGGGCCTACGCCGGCTGGCAGGAGGGCCGGGACCTCGAGGGCACGGCCGAGGCCGTCGTCGCCGAACTGCACCGCACCGGGGCCTTCGAGCGTGAGGTGCTGCTGGTGCTGACCACCACGGGCACGGGATGGCTGCAGGAGTGGAGCGCGTCCTCGGTGGAGTTCCTCACCGGGGGCAACTGCGCGCTGGCCTCGATGCAGTACACCTACCTGCCCTCCGGCGTCGCGTTCTTCGCCGACCGCACCACGCCCGTGCTGGCGGCCGGTGCGCTGCTGTCCGCCATCGAGGCCGAACTGGACCGGCTGCCCCCGGGGCGCCGGCCGACGCTGCTGGTGGGCGGGGAGTCCCTCGGCGCCCTCGGCGGCACCCAGGCCTTCGAGGATTTGGAGGACCTGGTGGCGCGCGTGGACGGGGCCGTCTGGTCCGGGCTGCCGCGGTTCAGCGACTTCTGGCAGTCCCTGGCCCCGTACCGCCGCCGGGGCACCCCGGAGATCGCCCCGGTGATCGACGACGGCCGCCACGTGC
>DATBUG010000200.1:0-3542 GCA_036516315.1 Citricoccus sp. | reverse complement strand
GCTGGTCGAGGACCCGGACCGGCTGGACATCACCCGCGGTGCCCCGCGGCACCTCGCCTTCGGCCACGGCGTCCACCACTGCCTGGGGGCGCCCCTGGCGCGGCTGGAGATGCGGATCGCGTTCCCGGCCCTGCTGCGCCGTTTCCCCCGTCTGGCCCTGGCCGTCGACGCGGATGAGGTGCCGTTCCGCTCCTTCGAGATCGTCTACGGGCTGCAGGCGCTGCCGGTGACCTGGTAGGCGCGGCGTGCGGGCGCTGGGACGCACCGCCGGGTCTGGCAGGCGAGCAGGCCCGCGCCGGCGGCGTGCACGGCCATCACCGCGGTCCCCGGCAATTCCGGCACGATCCACCACGCCAGCGGTGTGCCCACGAGACCGAGCGCCAGGACCACCGCCCCGGTGACCAGGATCCTCCGGCGCGTCCCGGCGTCCGGCCAGGACAGCAACCCCGCTCCGAGCAGCCAGAGTCCGACCAGGGAGCCGGCGCCCGTCACGACCCACAGCGTGGCGAACGCCACGACCCCGACGCCGAGCTGGCCGAGGAACAGCTGCAGCCCCGCCAGGAGCTGGCCGGTCGCGCCGGCCAGCACGACCGAGCCGATCAACGGGACGGCGAGACAGGCCAGCGTGACCGGCTCTGCCCAGGGCCAGTCCGCCGCGTCGGGCCAGGTCATCGCCAGGCCGGCCAGCACACCGGCCAGGCACCCGACGGCGGAGCAGGCCATCGTCAAGCACGCGTGCCACCGCCGGGCCGCACCGGGTAGTCCGGTGTCGGTTCGCGCCGGTGCGCCCGGTGTGCGCGTCGTGACCTGGTCCCCATCCCCCATGGCGGCAGCCTACCGCTGGGTGTCAGGGCCGCGAGGGGACACGGGACGGCCCGGTCCGCGCCGCGTGCGGTGACCGCGCACGTCGACCGGTAGCCCCTGGAACACGTCCGGGATTCCTGCGAGCGTGGTGCCATGACCGCGGACGAGACCGTCTACTCCATCGCGACCGCCAACCGTCTCCTGGCGGCGGACATGTTCGAGGGCCTGAGCGAGGACCAGTGGCGCACCCCCAGCCTGTGCGCGGGGTGGACCGTCCGGGAGATTCTGGCACACCTGGTCCCGCCTGGGGATGGCTTCACCCTGAGGACGGTGATCGGCCCGCTCATCCGCTACCGCGGGAACCTAGACCGCATGGTCGACGACGTCACCCGGCGCCGGGCCCAGCGACCCGTCGCCGAACTCGTCCGGCAGCTGCGCGAGCGGGCCGGCGCGCGGCTCAAGGCCCCGGTGGTGGGGGCGGGAGGGCCGATGGCCGACACGGCGATCCACCTGCGCGACGCGGCGCGGCCGCTGGGGCTGGACGTCAATCCCGATCCCGCCGTGTGGGCCGCGGTGCTCGACTTCCTCGTCTCCCGCCCCGCGAGCCGCGGTTTCATGCCCCGGCATCGTCTCGACGGGTTGCGGCTGGCCGCCACGAACACCCCGTGGTCGTGGGGCGAGGGCCTGGAGCTGCGCGGGCCGGGCGAGGCCCTCGCCCTCGCGGCCGCCGGCCGTCCGGTCGTCCTGCCGGATCTCAGCGGACCGGGCGTGCCCGTACTGTCCCGGCGCCTGTCCGGACACAGCTAGGTCTCTCGGCGCTCCGGCCGACCCTTCCACTCAGGCGATGCCGCGGCCAGAATCATCCGGACACCGCCCACCGCATCGTGATCAGTTGAAGAGGACCCATGACGAACCAACACGCCTCGCGGCCTCCGGATGACTCAGCGGACGCCACGGCCCACCCTGACAGCACAGCACCCGGCCCCGAACCGGACGAACCAGACCAGGAAGCGAACCCGGACGACGAGGACGCCGGACTCGACCCCATGGGAGCGGGCGAGGGCGACGTCGACCCTGATGACGACCGCGAAGAGGACTACACCTAGAGATACCCGGGACCGTGCTGGTGCACTGGTGAACGCTCGCCCAATCACGGGCATTGAGCAGTCGGCGTCCGGACTCGTCCTGCGTCCTCGGAGATCAGGCCCGTCGGGGCACCCCGAGCCGGGCGTGCACGGCCGGCGCCGCGTGCACGAGCGGATCACCGGTCGGTGCGGGCAGTCCTGCCCAGCGCAGCGGGGCCTCGAGCTTCCCGGCGACCGTGGCCGCGTGCAAGGGCCAGGGCTCGTGGACGACGGGGGTGCGCCAGAGCATCCCCGCCCGCCGGTGGTAGGCCGACCAGCGTCCGGTGAGGCTCTCCACCACCGGCGTGCGCTCCGCCGCCCCGAGCGGTCCGCCGTCGTCCACCACCGCCTCGAACCAACCGTCCGGGCCGGAGCCGAACCCGCCGGAATGCAGTCACGGTGAGGACGAAGCCCTGACCGGATTCCTCGATGGCCCTAGGCCCGGCAGCCCGGACGGGCAGCGATGAGCCCTTGGCCGGGACGGGACGGATGGTTACGCTACCCGCGAGGGGGCTGCCTCGAGGAGTCGCCATGCAGCACGCCAGTACCCACCCGGGTCGGTCTGGAGGTCGACGCCCTCGCCTGGGCGCCCTGGGAATGGCCACCGCCCTGGCCCTGCTGCTCGCGGGCTGCACAACCGCCCCCACCGAGACGGCCGCGGAGACGGACGCCCAGACCGACACGCAGTCTGGAGCGCAGACAGCTCCCGTCACCGTGGACGCGGACGACGTCCGATCCACGTTCGAGGAGACGGCGTCCGAGCTCGGCGTGCCGGGGGCGTTCATGCTCCTGCGGACCCCGGAGGGGGAGGTCGTGGGCTCCTACGGCACGGCCGTCTCCGGGGAGTCGGCCCCACCCACCGCGGAGCAGCACCTGCGCGTCGGGTCGAACACGAAGACGTGGACCGGGACGGTCATCCTGCAGCTGGCCCAGGAGGGGGCCCTGAGCCTGGACGACCCCATCGCCACCTACCGTCCGGACGTGCCCCACGGCGAGGACATCACGATCGAACAGCTGCTCGCGATGCGCAGCGGGCTGTACAACTACACCCGCGACCGGGACCTCAACGCGGCGATGGACGCCGATCCGGAACGCGTCTGGGGCCCCGAGGAGCTGCTGGCGGTGGCCTGGGCCCATGAGCCGTCCTTCGCCCCCGGTGAGGACTGGGAGTACTCCAACAAGAACACGGTGCTGCTGGGGTTGGTGGCCGAGCAGCTCGAGGGCAAGCCGCTCGAGGAGATCTTCGCCGAGCGGCTGTTCGCCCCGCTCGGCCTCGAGGACACCCTGCTGCCGGCGAGGACCTCGCACGAGCTTCCCGAACCAGCCGTGCACGGGTACATGTTCGGGAATAACGTCCTGACCCTGGGCACCCCGCCCGCCCTGCCCCAGCGGATGCAGGAGCAGGCGCGTTCGGGCGCGATCGACCCGGTGGAACAGACCTTCGACAACCCGTCCTGGGGCTGGGCAGCCGGGGCGGGGATCTCCACGGCGGCGGACCTGGCCGACTGGGTCGAGGCGCTGACCGAGGGGGAACTGCTGGACGAGGAGTTCCAGACGCTGCGGATGGACAGCGTCCCGGCACCGCAGGAGGGCCAGACGGCGGCCGCCTACGGC
>DATBUG010000199.1:0-7179 GCA_036516315.1 Citricoccus sp. | reverse complement strand
GGGCCGGCGAAGGGCCGTCCACCGTGGGTGGCGATGGGCTGGACGGCGGCGGCGTTGCCCGAGGGGACGATGTCCTCGCTCCAGTCACGGGAGGTCTCCGGACCGGTGTACCCGGTGTCGTCCAGTCGCACGGTCGCCCGTCCGGTGGTCCCCCGTTCGGCCAGCTGCGCGGCTGCCTTCCGGGCCAGCGTGCCCAGTCCGGCCCGGCCGTCGGTCACCTGGGCGTTGTCCCCGGTGCCGAGCAGCACGTCACCGCCGGCATCGAGCACCACGTGGGTCACGGGCTTGCCGTCCGCCTTCCCGGGCAGCAGGACGGCGGAGGTCGTGTAGCGGTGGTCCGGGCCCAGGATTTCAAGGGCGGCCAGTCCGGTGAGGATCTTCACCGCGGAGGCCGGCACCGACGCCGCCGAGGCCTTCCGGTCGTAGAGCACCTCGCCCGTCAGGGCGTCGACGACGGCCGCGGACATCCTGCCCGTGGAGAGTTCGAGCGCCTCGTCCAGTTCGCCTTCCAGGACCTCGGCATCCGGCACCGGGTCCAGCAGCGGGGTCAGGTCCGGCAGGCCGAGCACCTCCGCCAGCGTGGCCGCGTCCCCGAACGGGGCACCCAGCGTGACGGGCAGCGTCCCGCCCGTGTTCTCCGCCTGCCCCGCGTGGCTCGGCACCGGTCCCGCCACCTGGCTCGTCGCTGGGTTCGTCGTCGTCGCCTGCGGCGTCGCGGCAACGGCCGGGACCCCCAGCCCGGAGGCCGCGCCGGCGGTCAGCAGGGCCAGGGCGGCCCCGACGGTGCGCAGGATCGCGGCCGCTGCGGGCCGGCGTCGTGAGGGTCGAGGGGTCACGGTCGGACTTCCTGCGGGACGGACGGGGACCGCGCGTCATGCTCGCGGTCCCGGGCATGCCGGAGCCGGACGCGCCTGACCGGAGGATACCCTTGTTTCGAGATGCCGTGCCGCGGGGTGCGGCTCCGAACCTGACCTCCATGCACTCCAAGGAGCCCGCTGACATGATCCATGACGTCACCATCGAGATTCCGGCCGCCTCCCGGGTCAAGTACGAGTTCGACCACGAGACCGGCCGGCTGCGCCTGGACCGTGTCCTGTTCACCTCGATGCAGTACCCGACCCACTACGGCTACTTCGAGAACACGCTGGGCGAGGACGGGGACCCGCTGGACGCCCTGGTCTACCTGCCCGACTTCGACCTGGTGCCCGGCGTGATCGTCGAATCCCGCCCGATCGGCGTGTTCAACATGACCGACGATGGCGGCGGCGACGCCAAGCTGATCTGCGTCCCCGCGGACAAGCGGTTCGACCACATCCAGGAGCTCGAGGACATCGACGAGTGGCTGAAGAAGGAGATCGAGCACTTCTTCACCCGGTACAAGGACCTGGAGCCGGGCAAGTGGGTCAAGGCCGAGGGCTGGGAGGGCCGCGAGGCCGCCGAGGCCGAGCTCGCCGCCTCGATCGAGCGTTTCGACGCGGCCGGTGAGCACACCCCCACCGACGAGCCCCAGGGCCGCGAGGTGGAGACCGAGGAGCCCGAGCCCGCCGCGGAGGAGGGCTCGGAGTCCGACGTGCCCCAGGGCCGCCAGGGCTGATCCGTCACCGTGCGTGACGCCGTACCGGGGCCGCACGGGGGCCGTCCATGCCGCGGACGCCCCGTGTGTGGCCCCGCACCGCGTCATGGCGGGGCGGGAACGCCGGGGTGGGGACCATGAGCGGGTGGCCGTGTACGTCCTGACGATCAACCAGCGTGACTCCCGGGAGGCCGGGGACCTGGTGGACGACCTGGTGAAGGCGCTGCGGCCCGTGCCGGCCGTGCTGCCGTTCCAGCGGTCGGTGGGCGACGAGGCCATCGGCGTCGTCGCCGGCCCCGAAGCCGCGGTGGACGCCGCGCTGCGCGCCCTGCGCGGGCGCCGCTGGAACGTGGGGATCGGCGTCGGTCCCGTCGGCGCCGTGGAGCCCGCGGCCCACCTCGGGGCCGACCTGTCCGTCCTGCCCGGCAGCCTGCCGGACACCCAGGACCTGCGCGACGTCGGCGGTCCCGGTCTCGTCTACGCCCGCCGGGCCGTGGAGGAGGCGGCGCGGAACGGGGTGCGCGTGCCGGTGGCCGTGGACGGTCCGGACCAGGAGGCGGCCGCACAGGCCGCGGCGGTCCTGCGCCTGGTGGGACAGCTGGTGCTGACCCGCACGGACGCGGAGTGGGCCGTGCTCGACCTCATGGTGCCCGGCGTGCGCGGCCAGCAGAAGCTGGTCGCCGCCGAGCTCGGCATCACGGTGCAGGCCGTGTCCAAGGCGGTGCAGCGCTCGTTCTGGGCGGAGGAGCACGCCTGCCGCCCCGCGGCCGCAAGGCTGCTGGGCCTCGTGGACGCTGCCGGGGTACCCGCACCGGCCGGGTAGGGCCCCCTCGTCAGGGGCCTCAGTCGAGCAGGGAGCGCAGCACTGCGGCGGCCCCGTGTTCCTCGACGTGCCCGGTGACCTCGTCGGCGACCTTCACGACCTCCGGCGGGGCCTGGCCCATGGCCACCCCCCGCCCGGCCCAGGCCAGCATCTCGATGTCGTTGCGCCCGTCGCCGAGGGCCACGGTGTCGTCGATGTGCACGCCCAGGCGGTCGCGGAGGGCCTCCAGGCCGGAGGCCTTGGACACGCCCGCGGCGGCGATGTCCAGCCAGGCGGACCAGCCCACCGAGTAGGTGACGCCCTGCAGGCCGATCGACTCCACGGCCTCGCCGAACTCCTCGGCGGAGTTGTCCGTGGAGAACACCACCAGGCGGGTGGCGCTGGACTCCATGAGTTCCTCGAAGGTCACGCCCTCGGCGACCACGCCGAAGCTCGCGTCCTGGAACCGCTCGGTGGACAGGAAACGGCCCTCGTCGTCCTCTACCGCGTACTTGGCGTTCGGCAGCCGGTGCCGCAGGGCGCGCAGCGCCGGGGCGGGGTCGAAGGTGCGGCGGTCGATGACCTCGTACCCGCCCTCGAGCGAGCTGGACAGCCGCAGGGTGACCCCGCCGTTGCTCGAGACGCTGTACCCCTCCTCCAGCCCGATCAGCCGGATGATCGGCAGGGTCGCGCCCACCGACCGGCCGGTGGCGATGAGCACGTGGTGGCCCGCCTCCACCACGGCCTGCGCGGCCTCGCGGACCTCGTCGTGCATGTGGCCGTCGTGGTCCACGAGCGTGCCGTCCACGTCCAGGCAGATCATCTTGCGGCGGCCGTTGCCGTTCGGGTGGTATCCGGACGCCGTCATGTCCGATGCCGGGTGGTACAAGGTCTGCAGGGTCCCGGTCTCGATCTCCGGGCTGTCGTGCCGGTCCTCGTTGCCGGCGTTCAGGTTCTTCATCATGGCCCCCAGTCAAGCAGATGGCGCGGACAGTCAGTAGACCAGCCGCGGCCACCCGGTGTCCAGCACGTGAACACCCCTCGTCACCGGTGGACAGTCACAGGGTCATCCCCAGCGTGGACATGCGCCGGTCGAGCCCGCGGCCGGGTGCCCGACGCGGCGGGCGAGCCGTGGGCCGGCCCTCACAGGACCGGCAGCACCTCGAGACCGCCGAGGTAGGGCCGCAGCGCAGCCGGCACCGTGACGGAGCCGTCCGGGTTCTGGTGGTTCTCCAGGATCGACACGATCCACCGCGTGGTGGCCAGCGTGCCGTTGAGCGTGGCGACCATCCGGGTGCCGCCCTTCGAACCGTCCTCGGTGACCAGGCGTTCACGAATGTTCAGGCGCCGGGCCTGGAAGGTGGTGCAGTTGGAGGTGGAGGTCAGCTCACGGTAGGCGTCCTGGGTCGGCACCCAGGCCTCGCAGTCGAACTTGCGGGCGGCACTCATGCCGAGGTCCCCGGCGGCCGTGTCGATCACTCGGTAGGGCAGCTCGACCTTGGCCAGCATCTGCTCCTCCCAGTCCAGCAACCGCCGGTGTTCCTCGGCGGCCTGCTCCTGGGTGGTGTAGACGAACATCTCCAGCTTGTTGAACTGGTGCACCCGGATGATGCCCCGGGTGTCCTTGCCCGCCGCGCCGGCCTCGCGGCGGTAGCAGGTGGACCATCCCGCGTAGCGGACGGGCTCCCCGCCGAGCTCCAGGATCTCGTCCGCGTGGTACCCGGCCAGGGACACCTCAGAGGTGCCGACCAGGTACAGGTCGTCGCGCTCGAGCTTGTAGATCTCGTCGTCGTGCTCCACGTCGAACCCGGTGCCCTGCATGGTCTCGGGGCGCACCAGGGTCGGGGTGATCACCGGGATGAAGCCGTTCTGCACGGCCAGGTCCAGGCCCATCTGCATCAGCGCGATCTCGAGCCGGGCCCCCACGCCCTTGAGGAAGTAGAAGCGGGAGCCGGAGACCTTCGCCCCGCGCTCCATGTCGATCGCGCCGATCAGCTCGCCGATCTCCAGGTGGTCCCGCGGCGTGAAGCCGTCCGCGGCGAAGTCCCGGGCCTCGCCGACCGTCTTGACCACCGTGAAGTCGTCCTCGCCGCCGGCGGGGACGCCCTCCTCGATGAGGTTGGGGAACACCCGCTGCAACCGGTCCAGCTCGGCCTGCGCCGCCTGGGCCTCGGCCTCGGCGGCCTTGACCCGTGCCGCCAGCTCCTTGACCTCGGCCAGCAGCGCCTGCTTCTGCTCGCCCTGGGCGGCCGCGACCTTCTTGCCGAAGGCCTTCTGCTCCGCACGCAGCTGCTCGAACGCCGCGATCGAGGACCGGCGGGAGGCGTCCGCGGAGAGCATCTGGTCCACCAGGGACTCGTCGGCCCCACGGGCGCGCTGGGAGGCCTTGTACAGGTCCGGGTTCTCGGTGAGGTGCTTGACGTCGATCACGGACACCAGCCTAGCGGCCGCCCCTCGGCAGGCCCCGTAGACTGCACCTCATGCCTGCTGATCTCCTCCTGGCCCTGGTGGCGCTCGTCCTGGTCATCGCCACCCTGGCGTTCGGCGTCGGCCTGTGGACCGGGCAGCGCCGGCTGCGGGGCCGGATGGAGGAGCTGCACGGCAGCGTCACCTCCCTGCGCGGTGACATCGGCACCCTGCCCGGACGGGTGGACGCGCTCACCGGGCAGCTGCGCGCCCTGGACGGCCAGGTCAGCGAGATCGCCGAGGCGCCGCTGGTCTCGCGCGCCCTGGACCACCCGCGGCGCATCGCCCTGGTGCTGAACCCCTCCAAGGCGGGCGCGGACACGGTGCGCGAGCAGATCGCCGCCGCAGTGCGGAACGCCGGGCTGCCGGACCTGCAGGTCTATGAGACCACCGTGGAGGACCCCGGCCAGCAGATGGCGCGCGACGCCATCGCCGCCGGGGCCGACGTCGTGCTCGCCGCCGGGGGTGACGGGACCGTCCGGTTCGTCGCCGAGGAGCTGGCCGGCTCGGACGCCACCCTGGGGTTGATCCCCCTGGGGACCGGGAACCTGCTGGCCCGCAACCTGCGGTTGCCGATCGACAACCTGGAGGCCTGCATCAACACGGCCATCCACGGCACCACCCGGGACATCGACACGATCGACCTGCGGATGGAGACCACCGAGGGGACCAGCCTGCGTCACACCACCCTGGTCATCGCCGGGGCCGGCATCGACGCCGAGGTCATGAGCGACACCCGCGACGACCTGAAGGTCAGGGCCGGCTGGCTGGCCTACGGAGAGGCCGGGATGCGCCACCTGCCGGGGCACCGCAAGGAGATCTCCATCTCGATCGACGGCGGCGCCCCGCAGCGGCGCAAGGTGCGGTCCGTGATGATCGCCAACTGCGGGGAGCTCACCGCGGGCATGGACTTCGTGCCCGAGGCCCGGTTCGACGACGGCCTGCTGGACGTGGTCATGCTCTCTCCCCGGCACGTGGGCGACTGGATCCGGATCGCGGCGAAGACGCTGACCAAGTCCAAGACCACCATCCCGGTCATGGAGACGCACCAGGCCACGCGCTGCCGGGTGATCCTGCACGAGCCGATGGTCGCCCAGCTCGACGGGGACTCCATCGGCGAACTGCGCTCCGTCGACGCCCGCGTGCGTCCCGACTCATTGCGCATCCAGGTGCCGGCCTCGGACGTGCCCGACTCGGCCGCGGCGCCGCGGATGAAGGCCGAGTCCGCGCCGGAGCAGCACGCCTGAGGCAGCGTCCGGTCAGGCCGGGCCGGTGCGTCCCAGAATGCCGCGCACCCATTCCTGCCCGGTGCGGTACGCCTCGTCCGTCACGTCGGCCCGCACGGCGTACTTGCGGTGGTCCGCGCGCGGGTAGGATCCCAGGAACCTGATCTGCGGGATGATCCGGTACAGCGCGGCCAGTGCGGCGGTGACGCGCTCCTCCGCCAGGTGCCCCTCGAGGTCGATGGAGAAGAAGTAGCTGCCCAGGCCGGAGCCGGTGGGCCGGGACTCGATCCGGGAGAGGTTGATCCCGCGGGCCGCGAACTGCTCCAGGATGTCCATCAGGGCACCGGGGTGGTCGTCCGGCAGGGGCACCACGACGGTCGTCTTGTCCGAGCCCGTCGGCGCCGGCAGCGGGCCGGGCCGGGAGACGAGCACGAACCGGGTCACGGCGCCGGCGGTGTCCTCGATGGCCGAGGCCAGCACGGGCAGCCCGGTCTGCGCGGCCACCAGGGGGGCGCACACGGCCGCGTCGTAGGAGGTGTCCCCGTCCAACAGGCCCCGGGCCCCGGCCGCGGTGGAGGAGGCCGGGATGAACTCGGCCTGCGGGATGTGGGCGGCCGCCCAGTTGCGCACCTGGGCCCAGCCGTGGCTGTGCGTGGACACGGAGCGGACCTCGGACAGGGCCATGGGGCGGCGGCCCACCAGGACGAAGCTGATGGGGACCAGGATCTCACGGCGGATCTGCAGGGCGTCCCCACTGGCGATGTCGTCCAGGGTGGCGCTGACGCCGCCCTCCACGGAGTTCTCGATCGGCACCACCGCGTAGTCGGCCGCGCCCTCGCGGACCTGGGCGAGGGCGGTGATCACGGACCCCACGGGGTCACAGCGGGCCGCGTCGACCCCGGGCACCTGGCGCAGGGCGGCCTCGGTGAAGGTGCCCTCCGGTCCTAGGAAGACGTACCGGGGCGGGCGCGCCCCGGTCTCCGGGCTCACTTGACGGTCGGCTCGGCGCCGCCGTCCGCCTCCATGGGTCGTCCGGCCTCCAGCCAGGCCCCCGAGCCGCCGGCCACGTTGATGGCCGAGTATCCCCGGTTCACCAGGAAGTCGGCGGCCCG
>DATBUG010000198.1:0-6738 GCA_036516315.1 Citricoccus sp. | reverse complement strand
TCGTGCGACGGGGAGAAGGGCCAGCCGATCCCGGACCACGCCGCCTGCCACCTGTACCAGCAGGACTGGGGCATCCCGGTCACGGTGCACCCGGACGCCGCCGGGGACGGGACCGTGGTGCCGGAGACCCGTCTGGACCTGGACCTGCGCGGGATACACTGACAACCGAATCGCACCCGAGACCCGAAGGCGGCCGTATTCCATGACCACCCTGGTTGTTGCCTCGTCCAAGCACGGTTCCACCCGAGAGATCGGTGAACGCCTCGCCGAGGTCCTGCGCACCAACAAGGGTGTGACGACGGTCGTCGAGGACACCCAGGGCGCCCCGCAGTGGCTCGCCTCGGTGAACGCCGTGGTCGTCGCCCTGCCGGTCTACGGCGGTTCGCCGGAGAAGGCGGGCAAGGCGTTCCTGGACACGTACCGGGCGGAGCTGGCGGACAAGCCGCTGTTCATCCTGGCCTCCGGGGGCGGCCCCGAGCTCGACGAGCGCGTGAGTTCCGTGCTCCAGGCCTACGGCCCCAAGGAGCTCGGGTACTTCCGTGGCGCCCTGTACGAGGAGAAGCTCGGCTGGTTCGAGAAGCTGCTCATCAAGGCCGCGAAGGGCCAGTACGGTGACTTCCGCGACTGGCCGGCCATCGAGGCCTGGGGCAAGTCCCTGGCGACCCGCGGGGCCAGCTGACCGGCGGCCTCAGGGCACGCGCGGGCGGTAGCGCAGTGACTCGGGGCCGACCTCCAGGTCCGCCTCGAGGACGATCGGCTCCTCGTGCTCCACGCGGCGGCGTTCGCCGCTGACCAGGTCGATCTCCTCCAGCGTGAGCCGTGCCCCGGTCTCGACCGGCGCGGCGCGGGTCAGGTCCGGGCCCTCCGCCGTCCCGGGGCCCTCGGGCAGCGGGATGATCTCGACCGAGGGGTCCGGGGCGATGGCCCACTCGATGGTCTCCGGCGGGATCCGGTTCAGGGTCTCGTATCCCATGGGGCACCCGGCCGGGTTGAGGACCTGCTGCTCGGTGCAGCCGGACAGGTACTCGTCCAGCTGCCGGCCGGCCTCGGCGGCGGCCTCGTCTGTGTACCGCAGGTCCAGGGCCACGGGGATCGGCCGGTCCGGGGCCGCGCCGTCCACCACGGTGCGGGACGCCGCCGCCTCCAGGTAGGTGCTGCCGGCCTCGGCCTCCACCACCAGCGGGGGCAGGACCGCGAAGTCCTGCACCGGGGCGTCCTGTCCGGTGAGGGTCACCTCCACGCCGTTCACCGTCGCCGTCAGGTGTTCGCCGGCGGCCTCGGCGGGCCAGAGGTCCGGCGCCACGCGCACCGTGGACAGCGGCACCGGGGCCATCCGCCAGCGGTCGAAGAACAGCCACTCGCGCCCGGTGTGCTCCAGGGTGAACGCGGTGGCGTGGTCCCGGCCGTCCACGCGGTACGCGACGGAGACGGGGACCGTGTCCCCGGACCGCTCGCCCGCGGTCACGGTGACCGCCTCGAGGGCGGAGAACCCGGCGGCCAGCCCCTCGCCGTCCAGCAGGGTGGTGGCGGCACCGGTGACCTCGCGTCCGCCGGTGGGGCCGGCCCCCTGCGCGATCCCCAGGGCCCGCCCTCCGTCGCCGTCCGCCAGGGCCTCGAGGTAGCGTTCCACCTCCGCCTCGGGGGAGTAGAGCATCGCGTTGGCCGTCCCGATGGCCACCCCGCCGATCACCACGGCGAGGGCCGCCGCCCCGCCCCAGACCGCCAGCGTGCGCCCCGGACTGCCCGGACCGGACCGCCGGTGTGCCTCGTCTGCCATTCCAGTATCCTAGGGCGGACACCGGCCTGCCCAGCCCGCACCGGCCCGGCGGGTCCGGCACTGCCTTCCCCGACGGTCAGGTGAGCAGCAGCGCGACGGCGATCATCGCCGGGATGGCGACGACGGTCGTCACGAGCACCGTGTCCTTCGCCATGACCATGCCCGTCTCGTAGCGCGAGGCCGCCACGAACACGTTCTGCGCCGTGGGCAGCGAGCCCAGGACCACGGCGATGAGCAGTTCCTCGCCGGTGAACCCCAGCACCGGGCCGGCCAGCAGCCACGCCAGCGCCGGGTGGACGATGAGCTTGATGAGCGAGGCCGCGGCCACGTCGCCCCGGCGTCCGGCGGCCTTCTCCAGTGGGCGAGACCCGACGAGGGACATCCCGAACGCCAGGAGCATCGCGGGGATGGACGCCCCGGCGATGAGGCTGACCGACTCACCGACCGGTCCCGGCAGGTGCCAGCCCGTCGCGGAGAACACCAGGCCGAGCGCCGAGCCGATGATCATCGGGTTCAGCGCGATGCTGCCGACCTGACGCCAGAACCGGACCCAGCGGTTCGGTGCGCGGATTGGGCTGGTGGGCCGGCCGGCGTCGGGCCCGCCCTGGGCCCCACGGCGGGACTCGGCCCGCGTGGTGGCGTCCAGGGAGGCCACGTAGATCGGGGTGTAGACGGCGAGCTGGAAGATGAGCACCGGCGCGGCCAGCGCGGCATCGCCGAGCACGTAGGCGGCGATCGGGATGCCCAGGTTCGCCGAGTTGACCATCGAGGCGCTCAGGGCGCCAATGATGGTCTCGGAGGCGTCGCGGCGGGGGAGCAGCCACCGGGCCACCAGCAGGTAGACGGCCCCCGCGGCCAGGGCCGAGATGCCCGCCACGACCAGCTGCGGGCCGAGGACCGCACGCACGTCCGCGGCGGCGAGGGTGTCGAACAGCAGCGCCGGGCTGGCCACGAAGAAGGCGGTCCGGGAGAGGACCTGCTGGCCGTGGGTGCCCAGGACCCCGGTCCGCCCGGTGAAGTACCCGACCAGGATGATCACCCAGACCACGGTGAACCCGGACAGCACCTCGACCACGTGGCCTCCTGACCGTCTGGACGGGCCGCGGCGTGCCCGGTCCGGACATGAAAAGAGCGGGCGACGGGAATCGAACCCGCGTATCTTGCTTGGGAAGCAAGCGCTCTACCATTGAGCTACGCCCGCAGGACAGGAACCGCAGCGCCTGTCACGCAGGGTTCAGCTTACACAATCTTCCGGCGGTGTCGTGCCATCGGTGACGGACCGTGTCACAGACGGGCCCGAGCCGTGCGCTATCGTGGCCCCGTGCTGCTCTCCGACCGCGATATCCGGGCTGAACTCGACGCCGGCCGCATCCAGCTGGACCCGTCCGCGCCGGACATGGTGCAGCCCTCGAGCATCGACGTGCGCCTGGACCGGTTCTTCCGGTTGTTCGACAACCACAAGTACGCGCACATCGATCCCTCCCAGCCCCAGGAGGACCTGACCCGGCTGGTGGAGGTCGACCCCGAGGAACCGTTCATCCTGCATCCGGGCGAGTTCGTGCTGGGCTCCACCTACGAACAGGTCACCCTGCCCGAGGACATCGCCGCCCGGCTGGAGGGCAAGAGCTCGCTGGGCCGGCTCGGGCTGCTGACACACTCGACCGCGGGGTTCATCGACCCCGGGTTCTCCGGCCACGTGACCCTCGAGCTGTCCAACATGGCCACCCTGCCGATCAAGCTCTGGCCGGGGTCGAAGATCGGGCAGCTGTGCTTCTTCCGGCTGTCCTCGCCCGCCGAGCACGCCTACGGCTCCGGGCCCTACCTCAACCGCTACCAGGGCCAGCGCGGCCCCACGGCCTCCCGGTCCCACCTGAACTACCACCGCACGATCATCGAGCGCTGAGCCCGGGGCTTGGGTCCGCCCCGGTCCGCCCCGGTCCGCCCCGGTCCGGCGCGTTTGGTGACAATTGACCCTCCGGAGCCGGCCCCGAGGGACAGAATCAGCCAACGCGCGAGCTGGAGGGGAGCCCGACGGCGGCCGATGACCCGAGGCGTCAGCGGCCGGCCTGCGCCAGGCGTTCCCTGACCAGCCAGATCAGCCGCCGGAAACCCTCCGCCTGGTCCGCCCAGGTCAGGCGGATGACCCACCAGCCGCGCTGCTGGAACCACGCGTCCCGGTAGGCGTCGGCGGCCTGCTGTTCGCGGGAGCGATGGTGCCGGCCGTCGTACTGGATGGCGATCCGCAGGTTCCGGTACCCGAGGTCGGCCACGGGGGACCAGCGGTCGGCCGGATCGCCGTGGAGCTGGAGTTCGGGTTCCGGCAGGCCCGCCTCGAGCAGTGCCAGGCGAGCCCGGGTCTCCGGCGGCGAGTCGGCTCCCACCCGCGTCAGGGCGACGGCATGGCGCGCCCGGCGGACGCCGGCGGCGCGTCCGGCGAGGCGCACTGCCGTCGCCAGCCCAGCCGGGGTATCGAGACCGTCGACGCGGGCACCCTTCCGGTAGGGACGGTTGACGATCGCGTCGGCCACGACCACCAGGTCCGTGTCCCGCATCCGCCGGTCCGAGGCCACATCGATCAGGGTCCGGGCCGGTGAGGTCAGCGCAACGCCCCGCGTGTGCGCCCGGTCCGGCGGCCGCAACCGCAGGCGGTGGCTGCGGATGCCCGGACGCTGGGCGCGGTTCGCAGCGGGTGGCCAGGTCAGGTGGACCTGAGGGTCCGCCAGCACGGCCCGGGGCAGCGGGAGTCCGTACACGTGAGCGGCAGTGCCATGGGACAGCACCGCCCCGGGATACTGGCGCAGGAGGGCCGCGAGGGCGGGGAGCCCGAGGCCGTGCCCCGGTTCCTCCTCTTCCGGCGCCCAGCCGAGGGGTGCCGTGACGCTGGCGTACAGCCCGTGGCCGAGACGAGTGATGTCCGAGCTGCGTAGGCGTTTGTCGGTGATGCCGAGGGCGAGTGCCTCGGCGCGGGAGAAGGCGTGGTGGGCCAGCGGGGCGGGAAGCGGACGTGGGCGTGCCATGCCCGACATGCTCGGTCCCCGCGGATTCCGGTGCACCGGGCGTGGACCGCGATGGTGATGACCCGATGCGCGCGTGCCTCTGTGCAGTGCGCCGGCGGGATGGCCATCCGGTGGAGCGCCACCCGGCCGTGTGCTGAGTGGTGGAAAGTGTCCCGGTCAGGGCGTGTGCGAGGGAAGGAATCAGCCAATCTGGGGTGCACCCGGAGATCCGTGGTCACCCCGCGGGGTGTGGGCAGCGTCCACCCGGGGGAGGTCCACGCCCAGTACGATGCCCGGCATGAGCCACTCCTCCTCGCGGGCGCCCGAGCCCACGTCAGCGCCGGGTGCGGGACCGCTGACCGGTGCGGACGCCCGACCGCCCGAACGCCGCCTCGACCGGCGGCGGGTCGCCGCGTGGGCGCTGTGGGACTGGGGCTCGGCGGCGTTCAACGCCGTGATGGTGACGTTCGTGTTCGCCACCTACCTGGCCTCGGACGCCTTCGGCCCGGGTGACCGGGGCACCCAGTGGCTGACCACTGCCAACGCCGTCGGTGGGCTGGTCATCGCGCTCACCGCCCCGGTGATCGGCCAGCGCTCGGACCGGGGCGGCCGGCGCAAGCTGTGGCTCGGGCTGAACACGGCCGTGGTCATCGTCCTCACGGCGCTGTGCTTCTTCGTCCGGCCGGAGGAGTCCTACCTGCTGCTGGGCGTCGTGCTCATCGCCACGGCGAACGTGGCGTTCGAGTTCGCCGGCGTGAACTACAACGCCATGCTGCTGCAGGTGGCCACCCCGCGCACCATCGGCAAGGTCTCCGGCCTCGGCTGGGGGGCCGGGTACGTCGGCGGCATCTTCCTGCTGCTCGTGCTCTACGTCGGGTTCATCGCGGGGGACACCCACTGGTTCGGGATGACCGAGGACAACGCGCTGAACGTGCGCGTGGTGGCCCTGTTCTCCGCCCTCTGGTTTCTCGTCTTCGCGCTGCCCCTGCTGTTGACCGTCCCTGAGAACCGGTCCACCGCCCCGAGCGGCTCCGCGAGCGTGCTGCAGTCCTACCGGCGGCTGCTGCGCACGATCGCCGGCCTGTGGCGCCAGGACCGCAACACCTTCTGGTTCCTGCTGTCCTCGGCGGTGTTCCGCGACGGGGTGGGGGCCGTCTTCGTCTACGGTGCCATCCTCGGCACCACCGTCTACGGCGTGGACCCCGCGGACATCCTCATCTTCGGCATCGCCGCGAACATCGTCGCGGCGGCCGGATCCTTCCTGGGTGGCTGGATCGACGACCGCGCCGGCCCCAAGCGCGTCATCGCCGGCTCCCTGGCCGGGCTGCTGGTCTCCGGGGCCATCGTGTTCTTCCTGGACGGGACCACGGCGTTCTGGGTCTTCGGGCTCGTGCTGTGTTTCTTCGTCGGTCCCGTGCAGTCGGCCTCCCGGTCCTTCCTCGGCCGGTTGACCTCCGAGGAGCACGCGGGGGAGATCTACGGTCTCTACGCCACCACGGGACGGGCCGTGTCCTTCCTCTCGCCGGCGCTGATCTCGGTGGCGATCGCCGTGACGGGGGACTCCCGCGCCATGGTGCCGGCCATCCTGATCGTGCTGGGCCTGGGTCTGGTCCTGCTGGCCCGGGTGCGGGACCCGCAGGGGATGCATTGAATCGACACGCTGTCCAGTCCCTTCGCCGAGAGGGAAAAACGCGGAGATTTCGCCCGTAAACGGCCCTTCAGGCCCGAAAATCGGCCGTCGGCCTCGGGCCGCCCAGTAGTATGGACCCCGACTCCCGACCCCGATTGCCGGAGGATGCCGCGTGCTGACCGTGCTCATTGCACTCTTCGCAGTGGCATTGGTGGCGCCGCTCATCTTCCGGCTCGCAGACCGGAACGGCTTCTACGTGCTGGCCGCGGTTCCGGCCGCCGGCTTCGTCTGGCTGCTGACCCGGCTGCCCGAGGTCCTGGAGACCCAGCGGGCCG
>DATBUG010000197.1:0-4784 GCA_036516315.1 Citricoccus sp. | reverse complement strand
CGGGACTTCTCCTCCGCCGGATCCCTCCGCCGCTCCCCCTCCCCGGCCGGCGGGACGTCGGCGGCGGGACGGTAGGCCTTCGGGACGGCAGGGTCGGCGGCGGGGTCAGCGACCAGGCCATCGGCGGGGTCGACGGCGGGCCGGGCAACGGTCTGGTGGTCGGCGGTGGGCTCGGCGGAAGGCATGGAGCCCATGCTAGGCGCCGTCACCGGCCGGACATGACGGCGCGTTCCGGCGCCGCCGTCCGAGCGGCGGCCGTCTCGCTACGATGGCCGGATGACTGATCCGGGAGCCACCGTGCTGTTCGTGTGCACGGGCAACATCTGCCGCTCGGCCTACGGCCAGCACCTGCTGACGCACCTGTTGGAGGAGACCGTGCCGGGGGCCTACCGCGTGGCCTCCGCCGGCACCCAAGTCAACCCCCGGCTCTCGGTCCCGCCGCAGGTCCACGCACTGCCCCGGGCGGCCTCCCTGCAGACGCTCGCCGACCACGTCCCGGCGCAGCTGGCCGGGCGCACCGTGGCCCGGGCCGACCTGTTGCTGGGGGCCACCTCGGAGCACTCGGCGGCCATCCTGCGCGAGACCCCGGGGGCCCTGCACCGGTCCTTCACCATGCTCGAGTTCGGTGCGGCGGCCCGCGCGCTGGCGGAGGGCGCCATCCCGGCGTGGTCCGCGCCGGCGGACGCCTCCACCCTGGCCGAGGACGTGCGCTCGGTGGCCCGGCACGTCTCGAGGCACCGTCCGGCCGTGCGCCGCGCGCTGCCCGCCCTCGACCTGCCGGACCCCTACGGTCAGGCCGACGAGGCCTTCTCCGGGATGGCCGCTGCCCTGGAGCCGGCCATCGAGCAGATCGCGGCCCTGCTGGCGGACGTGGCCCGCCGGCACTGAGCAGGGGCGATCCCTTTCCGGTCGCCCCCGTGGAACCACCCGGGACGGGGGCGGATGCCGCCCTAGCAGAGCGCGCTCAGCCGCCGGGGGGCAGGCTCAGCGGCCGGGGGCGGGGTGGAAGCGCTGCTGGGCAGCCTCCAGGCCGGCCTCGACCAGGTGCACGACGGCGTCGGCGGCCCGGTCCAGGTGCAGCGGCAGCAGCTCACGCTCGGCCGCGGAGAAGGGCCGCAGGACGAAGTCCGCGGCCGGCTGGCGTCCGGGGGGCCGGCCGATCCCCACGCGCAGCCGGACGTAGTCCTTGGTGCCCAGCACCTGGGAGATGGACTTCAGTCCGTTGTGCCCGCCCTCTCCCCCGCCGGCCTTGAGCCGCAGGGTGTCGAAGGGGATGTCCAGCTCGTCGTGCACCACGATCAGGCGCTCGGGCCGGACGGAGTAGAACCGCGCCAGGGCGCCCACCGGGCGCCCCGAGACGTTCATGTAACTGGCCGGCTTGGCCAGCAGCAGCTTCGGCCCGCCGGGGCGCACGTGGGCGGTCCCGACGGCGGCCCCCGCCTTGTGCGCGGTCAGCCGGGTCCCGAAGCGGTCGGCCAGTTCGTCCACGACCATCTGGCCCACGTTGTGCCGGGTGCGCTCGTAATCGGGCCCGGGGTTCCCGAGCCCGACCACGAGCCACGTCCCCGTCGCGGTACCGGACGGGGTCGACGACGGGGACGTGCCCTGCACGGTCATCGCCTGGATCAGGCCTCGGAGGCCGGGGCCTCGCCGGACGCGGACTCCTCGCCCTCCTCCGGCTCACCCAGGTCCTGGACCACGGGCTCGGAGATGGTGGCGATGACGTAGTCCTCGTCCAGCTCCAGGGTGGTGCCGGCCGGCACCTGGACGTCGCGGCCGTAGACGTGGTCGCCGGCCTCGCGGCCCTCGATGTCGATGGTGACGTGCTCCGGCAGGTGGGTGGCCTCGGCCAGCACCGGCACGGTGGCCTCCTCGAGGTTGAACACGGTGCTCGGTGCGGCCTCGCCCTCGACGTGCACGGGCACGTCCACGACGACCTTCTCGCCCCGGCGCACCACGAGCAGGTCGAGGTGGTCGACGGTCTGCTTGAGAGCGTTGCGCTGGATGTCCTTCGGCAGCACCAGGTGCTCCTGGCCGTCGCGCACCAGCGTCAGCAGGGCGTTCGGGTTACGCACGGCCAGCGTGGTCTCCTGGGCCGGCATCAGGATGTGCACCGGATCGCCGCCGTGCCCGTAGACCACGGCCGGGATCTGGCCGGCGCGGCGGGCCTGGCGGGCCGCGCCCTTGCCGAAGTCCTCGCGCAGGGTGACCTGGATCTTCATATCGCTCATGGGGATTCCTCCTGTACTCACTCTCCGGACCACCGTCGGTGGCCCGGGCCTTCCAGGCAGGATGTCGCCGCAGACCCCGGCCGTCCGGGCGGAATCCGTCCTGGATCCCGTCGCGGCGTCCTGAGGGGTGCGGCGGCCTCGTCGATCACGGAGCGTGAGCTCCCTCGCCTGGGCAACGCGGGCCATCCTACCAGTAGGCTGGCGGCAGGCGGCGCCCGGTGGCGCCCGTCACGATCACCAGGAGGCCCCGTGGCGCACCCGGAGCAGGACGTCGAGGCCTGCAGCGAGCGGCTGACGGCCACCACGGCCGCCATGCTCGCGGCGATGGAATCCGTGGTGGACGGCAACGCCCGCGCGGTGCGCACCGCCGTCCTGGTCCTGCTCGCCGGGGGCCACCTGCTGGTGGAGGATGTGCCGGGAGTGGGCAAGACCCTGCTGGCGAAGGCCTTGGCCCGGACGGTGGGAGGCACCGTCAACCGGATCCAGTTCACCCCGGACCTGCTCCCCTCGGACGTCACGGGGGTCTCCGTGTTCAACCAGGAACGCCACTGCTTCGAGTTCCGGCCCGGCGCCGTGTTCGCCAACATCGTGATCGGGGACGAGATCAACCGCGCCTCCGCCAAGACCCAGTCCGCCCTGCTGGAGTGCATGGAGGAGCACCAGGTCACCGTGGACGGCAGCACGCACCGGCTGGACGAGCCGTTCATGGTGGTGGCCACCCAGAACCCCGTGGAGTCCGAGGGCACCTACCCGCTGCCCGAGGCCCAGCGCGACCGGTTCATGGCACGGATCACCATGGGGTACCCGGACGAGGAGGCCGAGCTGCGGATGCTGCGCACCCACCACGGTCCCCTGCCCTCGGCCGCACCCGTCAACCGGTTGTCCGCCGTGACCGGGACAGCAGAGGTCCTGGGGATGATCGAGGCCGTGGCCCGCGTCCACGTCTCCGAACCGGTGGCGCGCTACGTGGTGGCCCTGGGGCGGGCCAGCCGCGAGCACCCGGACGTCCTGGTGGGTGCGAGCCCCCGGTCCCTGGTGCAGCTCGTCCGGGCGGCCAAGGCGGAGGCCGCCCTGTGCGGCCGGTCCTACGTCACCCCGCAGGACGTCGCCGAGGTGGCGGGCGTGGTCCTGCCGCACCGGTTGATGCTGCGGCGCCGCGCCGCGCACGACGCCGTCCAGGCGGAGGCGGTCACCGGCCGGATCCTGCACTCCGTCCCCGCCCCCTCCGGGACCTGAGGCCGGTGCGACGATGGGCGCCGGGAGGCTGAGACCCACGGCCCGGGGCGTGGGCGTGGGCCTGGCCGCGGCCGCGCTGGTCCTGGCGGGGCTGACCCTGGGCCGGCGGGAGGCGGTGGCGATCGGGGTCTTCCTGGCCGCTCTGTGGCTCCTCTCGCTCGCCGCGCTGGCCGCCCATGCCCGGTTGGCCGGACGCGACCGGCTCGCGCGGGAGGCGTCCCCACCGGAGGTGGTGGCCGGCGGGTCCGCCCGCGTCACGTTCTCCGGCGTGCTGCCCGGACTGCGGGACGCGGTGCCCGGAGGTGCCCCCGTTCCCGTCCCGGCCGCCGGTTACTGGTGGCCGGCACCACGGCGGGGCGAGTTCGACCTCGGTCCGGCCCGCACCCACCTGTCCGCTCCCTTCGGCCTGTGGACCGGCAGCGCCCCCGTGACGGGCACCAGCCGCGTCCGCGTGCTCCCCGCGCCGCTCGATCATCCCGCCCTGGACGCCGTCCTGCGGCCCGGTGCGGGCGGGCTCGAGGCCGCCGATCCCCTCGGCAGCGAGGCCGCCCCGGACGACCTGCTGGTCCGCGAGCACCGGGACGGTGACCCCCTGGCCCGCATCCACTGGGGCGCCACCGCCCGCACCGGACGGTTGATGGTCCGCCAGGAGGAATGGGCACCCGAGCCGTGGACGGCGGTGGTGCTGGACTGCCGCGCGGTGTCCTTCCCGGACGGACGGCACCGGGTGGACGGCGGTGCGGGGCGCACCTGGATGACCGCCCCCGCGTTCGAACGAGCCGTGGGCCTGGCGGCCGAGCTCGTCCAGCGCCTGGAGTTCTCCGGCCACCGGGTGCTGTTGCTGGACCAGGACGGCCACCGGCTGGATCCCGGCCTCGCGGACGCAGCGCTCGAACCGGTGTCCCGGGAGGCGGCGTGGCCGGACGCACTGCCCTCCCAGGCCGTCTCGGTCGTCGCGGTGCTGGGTGCGGCAGCGGCACGGGACCTGCCCGTCCTGCGCGGCGTGCCGGCAGGGGTGCACCGTGCGGCCCTGCTGCTCGGCCCACCCCCGGACGGTCACGTTGGACGTACCGCTCACGCCGGACGCCGCGTTCAGGCCACAGCCGGCGGAACCACGGGAACGGCCGTCGGTGCGTCCGGTCCCGCCGCGGCGGTCCCCGGCCAGACGGCCGGCGGGGTCGCGGCCGCGCTCGAGGCCGACGGCTGGGTGGTGGTGGGGGTGCCGGAGTGAGTCCCGCGTGGCCACGGTCCGGCGCCGCCTGGGTGCAGGCCGCCCTGTCCGGCGCCCTGGTGCTCGCCGCGGCGGTGGCCCTGGCG
>DATBUG010000196.1:0-1595 GCA_036516315.1 Citricoccus sp. | reverse complement strand
CTCCTCGATCACCTTCTGGTGCCGGCGCTGCAGGGAGCACTCGCGCTCGCCGAGGTGGATGACGTTGCCGTGCGCGTCCGCCAGGACCTGCACCTCGATGTGCCGCGGGGTCGTGACGTAGCGCTCCAGGAACAGCGTGTCATCCCCGAAGCTGGCGGCGGCCTCCCGGCGCGCGGCCTCCAGGGCGGCGGCGAGCCGGTCGTCGGACTCCACCACGTGCATGCCCTTGCCGCCCCCGCCGGCCGAGGGCTTGATGAGCAGCGGGTAGCCGACCCCTTCGGCCGCGGCCGCCAGCTGCTCGTTGGACAGGCCCGGCTTCGCGATACCGGGAACGGTGGGCACCCCGCGATGCTGCACCGCGTTCTTCGCGGTGATCTTGTCCCCCATGGCCCGGATGGACTCCGCGGTGGGCCCGATGAAGACGATCCCCGCCTCCTCGCAGGCCCGGGCGAAGGCGGCGTTCTCGGCGAGGAAGCCGTAGCCGGGGTGAATGGCCTCCGCTCCGGTGGCACGGGCCGCGGCCAGCACCGCCTCGATGTCCAGGTAGCTCTGGGCCGCCGGCGCCGGGCCGAGGCGCACGGCCGTGTCCGCCAGCCGCACGTGGCGGGCGCCGGCGTCGGCATCGGAGTACACGGCGACGGACCGGATGCCCATCGAACGCAGCGTGCGGATGACACGGCAGGCGATCTCGCCGCGGTTGGCGATCAGTATGGTGGAGAACATCCGGGCTCACATCCTGAACACGCCGTAGCCCGGCGCGGGGGTCGGTTCGTGGGGGGAGCGCATCACGACGTCGAGGGCGAGGCCCACGACGTCCCGGGTCTGGGCCGGCTCGATGATGCCGTCGTCCCACAGCCGGGCGGTGGAGTAATAGGGACTGCCCTGGCGCTCGTACTGCTCGCGCACGGGCGCCTCGAAGGCGGCCTGGTCCTCGGCGCTCCAGGTGCCCCCGGCCGCCTCGATCTGGTCCCGCCGCACGGTGGAGAGCACCGAGGCCGCCTGCGGACCACCCATGACGGAGACCCGGGCCCCGGGCCACAGCCACAGGAAGCGGGGCGAGTACGCCCGGCCGCACATCGAGTAGGTGCCGGCCCCGAAGGACCCGCCGACGACGACCGTCAGCTTGGGCACCGAGGTGGTGGCCACCGCGTTGACCATCTTCGCCCCGTGCTTGGCGATGCCGCCGGCCTCGTACTCGCGGCCCACCATGAACCCGGTGATGTTCTGCAGGAACAGCAACGGGATCCTCCGCTGGTCGCACAGTTCGATGAAGTGGGCGCCCTTGAGGGCGGACTCGGCGAACAGGACCCCGTTGTTGGCCAGGATGCCCACCCGATGTCCGTGGATGCGCGCGAACCCGGTGACCAGGGTGGTGCCGTACTCGCGCTTGAACTCGTGGAAGCTGCCGGCGTCGATGGTGCGGGCGATGATCTCGCGGGCGTCATAGGGGGTGGTCAGCTCCACCGGCACCACGTCCGTGAGCGTGCCGGGGTCCTTCTCCGGGGACCGGACTTCGGCGGGCTCCTCGGGCAGCGGCGGGGCACCGGGCAGCGTGGCTACGATGTCCCGGACGATCTGCACGGCGTGCTCGTCGT
>DATBUG010000195.1:0-2098 GCA_036516315.1 Citricoccus sp. | reverse complement strand
ATGGTCTGGTCGAGGTGGGGCCGGGGCGCCGGTCAGTTGCCGCGCGGGCCGGCCACCGGCTCGGCGTCCGGGTCCTCACCGGCGCTGGCCCGGACGGACCCGGTGGCGGCGAGTTCCGGACCGTCGGCCTCGGCGGTGACGACCGTCTCCGGGTCGAAGTCCCCGGTGATGTCCTTGATGACCTCGAAGTCGAAGTTCTGCTTCGACTTCACGGACATGAAGTAGCAGACCAGGAACGAGACGGCATAGGCCACGAGCGAGGCCGAGAGCACCGTGTAGTCCCGCAGACCGCCGGTGACCAGGCCGCCGATGGTGAACGGCGCGGCGGCCAGGGTGGCGACCGCACCGACGGCGGTGCCGACCCGGATGCCCCAGAACCCGAAGGCCATGATGCCCAGGACCACGCCGATGCCGACGGTGGCCAGCAGCTCCACGGCCAGGCCCAGGGCGCCGGTGAAGGCGAACAGCTCGAAGCGCACCGGCAGGAACGCCACCAGGGCGGTGATCACGGCCGTGGTGAAGGCGGCGTTGGTGACCTTCGGCCAGTAGAAGGAGGCGATCACCGGGAACACGAGGCAGCCCCACAGCGCACCGACGAACACGAGTAGGTCGAGGATGTTGAACTGGCTCGTGGCGAAGTACAGCGCCGCGGCGGTGGCCACGATCATGGTGACGCGGCCGACCAGCAGCATGGTCTTCGGGTTGGCCTTGTCCCGGCCCACCCCCTGGCCGTACATGTCCGCCATGACGATGGAGGACAGGGCGGCGAGGTCGGAGTCCGCGGTGGAGGACAGGGCACCGATGATCATCAGGAAGGCCAGGGCCAGCAGGACCGGGCCGAGGTAGGTGCCGGCCATCTGCGGGATGAGGTTGTTGACGTCCCCGTTCATGGGCTCGATACCGAGGTACAGGGCCATCACGCCGAGCATGCCGATGCCGATCACAGCACCGCCGTACCCGATGGTGGCGGTGATGAAGGTCGGCTTGATGAGGTCCTCACGCACGGAGAACAGGCGCTGGGCGATGGTCTGGTTGCCGATCGCGTAGGCGAGGACGGCCGCGATGTACGGGGCGCCCTGGTTCATGAACGCCTCGGAGGAGAAGAAGCTCTCCTGCTGGGGCGTCACGTGTCCCGCGGCCACGCCGGACTCGAACATGCCGGGCCCGCCGGCCACGAAGAACACCACCGGGATGACCACGACGGCCGCGCCCAGCATGAACATCACCTGGGCGAAGTCGGTGAGCACGGAGGCGCGGAAGCCGGACCACAGGGTGTACATCAGCACGCCGGCGGCCACGATGACGATGCCGGCGCCGAAGTTCAGCGGCGAGAGCATGGAGATCAGGGCGCCACCGGCGATGAAGTTGGAGGTCAGCGAGATGACGGACCCCAGGACGTTGGACCCGGCGAGCATCAGCTGGGAGGAGCGGCCGTGGCGGGCGTACATCACCTCGGCCAGGGTGTGGGCCTTGGGCGCCACCTTGCGGATGCGCTTGCCGAAGGGGTAGATGAACAGGATCATCAGGGCACCCCAGAGCCCGTAGTGGATGGGGCCGGAGACGCCGTAGGTGTAGCCCGCGGTGGCGGAGGCGTACATGGACGAGGCCCAGATCCAGGTGGCGGTCATCGATGCCGCCGAAATTCCGAAGCCGATGTTGTTGCCGGCGGTCATGTACCCGTCGGCATTCTCCTTCTTCCGGCTGATGCCCACGGACATCCACATGGTTCCGCCGTAGAAGAGGATCAGCAGCAACACCACTGCCATGATTCCCAGTTGATTGAAGTCCTGCTGGGGTGGCATCCAGAAACCTTTCCGTCGGCGACAATGACAGCGGCCCGACGACACCGTCCCCTGCGGGATGACGTCCCCCTCGGACCACGCGTGACGGCCCTTCCGAGCCGTCACGACCGACCGTTGACGGCCGATCCGGCGGACCCTTGGGGACCGCCTCCGGTGGGAGCCGCTGACCGGGTCTGCTGGTCTCGAGACAGGCCTCGGCCAAGCACCCCGGCGGGCTCTCGCGCACCGGGTCCAGCACGCAGCCGGACGATCCAGATTCTCATGTTTGCACCCGCAACCTCAAACCCATGGGCCAA
>DATBUG010000194.1:0-7713 GCA_036516315.1 Citricoccus sp. | reverse complement strand
TTCCGGGTCCCGCGGCATCTCTCGTCTCAGGCCCCGTTTCCCGCCTCGTCCGGTCCCTCACTGCACAGTCCGCGTCACGCGTCGCTGCCTCGGCGCCGCGCTGTTGTGTTCCTCGCCGATAGTGCACGAGCCCGGGCGGGGTCAAGGCATCTTCCGACCGAAAGCTCGGCAAAGCCTGTGAATATGCTGCCAACTCGCGTCCGGGGGTGACAGCCCCCAGGTGTCCATGCCTAGCGTCGTCCGTAGGACACCAGGCCGATGCAGTGCTTCCGCAATCCGGACAGTCGACGCCGGCCGGTACCGGGTCTCCGCCGGGTCGCACCGGTGGTGACAGCGTCTCCACAGGCGTGCGAACGCACGCCGGACACCATGAGTTAGGAGAGCACGCCATGCAGGATTTCACGTCCGTCGAGAAGCTTCAGAACGCCACCGTCTACGGCAGCGATGGAGACAAGATCGGCACGGTCGGCCAGGTGTACCTGGACGACCAGACCAACCAGCCCACCTTCGTCACCGTGCGCACCGGCCTGTTCGGCATGAAGGAGACGTTCATCCCGGTGTCCCAGGCGTCCGCCGCCCAGGACGGTCTCCAGGTCCCGTTCGACAAGGGGTTCGTGAAGGACGCCCCCACCATCGACGCCGACGGCTCCCTCTCCCCCGAGGAGGAGCGCCGCATCTACGAGTACTACTCGATGGACTACCCCACCGGCGGACGGCAGTCCGGGGACGCCGTGGACCCCGCCCGTGACGCCGGGACGGGCGTGCGGCAGGACACCGGCACCGACGCCGGCGTGGCTGCCGCGAGCGGCACCGCGGCCGGCGGCGTGGCCGGCCTGGGCACCCAGCGCGGTGCCGCGGACGGCACGGCCTCGGACCTCGACCGCGACGTCAACGCGCCCGGTGCCGCGGGCGCCGGCGGCACCGTGGAGGACCGCGAGCGGACCGCCACCGGGGGCATCCACACCACCGGTGCGGGTGAGACCGACGCCGACCGCGAGTCGGTCGTCGTACGCGACGAGCAGCTGAACGTGGGCACCGAGACCCGTGAGTCCGGCCAGGTCCGGCTGCGCAAGCACTCCTACACCGACACCGAGACGGTCGAGGTCCCGGTGTCCCGCGAGGAGGTCGTCGTCGAGCGCGAGCCGGTCGACCCCGACTCCGCCGAGGCACGGCGCAGTGCGGGCGACGAGGAGGTCGTGGTGACCACCCGCGAGGAGGTCCCGGTGGTGGACAAGACCGCCACTGCCGAGAAGGTCACCGTGGACAAGAACCGCGTGGAGGGCACCGAGCGCGTCTCGGACACGGTCCAGCACGAGGACGTCGAGGTGGACGGCGACGGCGACGCCCGTCGTCGCTGACCCACCCCGCACACCACGACGGCGTCCGGTCCCCTCAGGGGGCCGGACGCCGTCGTGTCTGGGATGGGTTTGGGATGAGTCTGGAATGGGCCGCCCCGCCGCGGACCGGCCGCGGACGCCCTCCTCACGGCCGGGCGCGGGGCGGGGGTCAGTCCTCCTGGCCCTGTTCGCGGTGCAGGATCTGCAGGAACTGCAGGGCCTCCTCGGCGGTCAGGACCGTGTGCGCGGAGAGCTCCAGCGCCGCCTCCTCGACCCGCCCGTCCCGTACCATGGCGGTGAGCTGGTCCCGCAGGAACGGCGGCAGGTCGGCACTGGAGACGCGCACGGTGGTCTCGTCCCGGACCACCTCGAGCTCGAAGGGCCGGTCCGCGCTGATCGACTCGTTCAGCCAGTCCTGCGGAACCACCAGGTTGGTGGTGTCCGGGATCCGGGGGTCATCGTCCCCCGCCGGTGCCGCGCCCTCCGGCGCGGTGTCCTCCGGCACGGCGGCCGCCGGGGGAGCGGAGGGGACCTCGCCGCCGTCGGGACCGTCCGGACCGAGAGCTGTGTCTGCGGCCGGTGCGGCCGGGGGGCCCGAGGCGGAGGCCCCGTTGCCGGGCCGCACCCACATCTGGGGATACGTGGCCAGGGCCTGCACGTCCAGCATCGACTCGAAGGTGCCCAGTCCGGTGGACTGCCGGTACGCCATCACGGCATCGCTGGTCCGGCCGGCGGCGATCAGCCGGTAGATCTCGCGGTGGGAGTTCTGATCGAGCCGGCTCGAGGCCACGCGGGCGCTCTCCGAACTGACCCTTCCGGCCAGGGACCGGCGCCCCCCGCGCCGCTCGTGCGACGGCGCGCCGGCGGCCTTCAAGGACGAGCCGCGGCGGGACAGCAACCAGGCCGCGCCGCCCACGACGGCGCTCACCACCACGACGATCAACGCCGGAACCAGGTATTCCATGGGGACCAGTCTAGGTTGCACCCCTCAGGGCGCGTCGACCGTCCAGGCCCGGTGCCCGGGTGCGATGCGGTCAGGGTTCTGGGAGGTGAACAACACGACCCCCGGATAGTCATCCAGCTCGCGGCGCAACAACCGGATCCCGTCCTCGTCCAGGTCCGCGTCGATGCCGTCCAGCACGAGCAGCGGCGGGTCCCCCAGGAGGGCGCGTCCGAGTTTCAGCCGGGCGATCTGCGACCGGGTGAGGGGGTGGCCGCCGTTCTTGAGCCGGGTGCCCGCGCCCCGGGGCAACTGGTCCAGGCCCGCGTCCAGCCCCACGCGGGTGAGCGCCTGGTCGGTCTCCTCCGGCGTGGCGGAGGGCTTGCGGTAGGTGATCGCCCGTGCCACGGTGCCCCGCTCGAGCGGGACCCGGGCAGAGGCATGGCCGAGCAGCCTGCGGCGCTGGCGTCCGGGGGCGAGGGTGTAGTCGTAGCCGTCGACCACCATCTGCAGCGCCGGCACCGACTCACCCGGCTCGGCCGGCGAGTTCTGCCCGGACAGCACCCCCTGCAGCACCGGGTGGAGGCGCCCCGGATCATGGGAGCGGACATGGACCCGGTCCCCGGCGGCGGCCTGGAGCATCGGCACCCGGTGGCCCTGGACCACCATGGAACCGATCTTCACCCCGGCACGCCCGGTGATCGAGCGGTCCCGGGAGACGTCCTTCCAGCGCTCCTCACGCTCGCGTTCCGCCCGTTCGAGCGAGGCGGCCTCCGCCAGCAGCGGGGCCTGGATCCGGCGCGCGGCCTTGTAGTTCTGGCGGTACTCGACCACCCGGCCCAGATCGCCCAGGGGCGTGGTCATCACGCCCAGCAGGGTCATGGCCGAGGCCACGCCGGCGGCGTCGATCATCCCGAGGGTGCCCAGCACCACCACGGCCGCCGTGGCCAGGGAGGCGGCGGTGACCGCGCCGGCCCGGACCAGCCCGGTGACGCGGGCGCGCGCCACGGCGGCCCCCACGACCTTGCCCGAGTCCCGGTCCAGCGCGTTCAGTTCGCGCCGCACACCGCCGGCGGCCTGGATGGACTCCCCCGCCCGGACGGTGTCCGCGATGCGCGCCGACATCCGGCCGCGGCGCCGGCGCAGGTGCCGGGCCCGGACGAACGCAGCCCGGGACATCGGCGGCACGGCCAGGGCGAACACGAGCACGGGGACGCCGACGGCCAGCCCCACGTGCCAGTTCGTGGCGGACAGCACCCCCAGCACCACCGCCACGAGCGGCAGGGCCGTCATCAGCGGGACGATGCCCTGGGAGACCCAGTTGCGCACCGCCGTGAGGTCGTTGGAGGCCCGGGTGATCGTCACCCCGAGGGAGGGGTTCCCGCTGCCGGCCAGGGAGGTGCCGATGAGCTTGCGGCGCAGTTCGTAGACGTAGTCCTGCCCCAGGTCCTCGCCCACGACCCGTTCGGCCCAGCGGGCCCCGAAGATGGATAGCACGGCGGTGCCGAGGATGACCAGCTGCGTCCAGGGCACGACGGCCTGCACCCCGGCCCCGGTGCCCAGGGCGGAGCCGTCCGGCGCGGTGCCGGCGTGCACGGCGGCGTTGTACTCCGCCGGCGCCCCCAGCAGTGCGTCCACGGTGAAGGCCATCACCAGGGCCATCACGGCCTGGAAGACGCCCAGCAGGAACAGCAGCACCAGCAGGTACCGGCGCCGGCCGGCCCAGAGGGTGGGCATCCGCTCGGCCCGTCCCGTCGCCTCGGTGGTGCCCTCGTCCTCGAGGTCGGCGAGCGCCCCGGCGGTCAGCGCGGTGCCCTCGGCCGTGGACTTGGTGGTGGCCTCGGCCAGGGGCCGGGTGGCGGCCTCGGTGGTCTCGGTGGACTCGGTGGTCTCGGTGGTGTCGGTGGACTCGGTGGTCTCGGCCATCGTTCAGCGCTGGGGCAGCAGCGCGGTGGAGACCGCGGCCTCGGTCAGCTCGTAGGTGTCGATGACCGGCACAGACAGCACCTGGCGGGCCTCCGTGGTGGCCAGCGGGGAGGAGGTGAGCACGCCCGAGACGGCCGCCACGTCCAGGCCGGCGGCCTGGAGCTCACGCACGCCGCCGACCGCGCCGAGGGCGTCACCGGCCGCGAAGACCACGCGATCCACCACGGACTGGAACAGCGGGTCCCGCAGCAACCGGGCGGTCTCGCCCTGGTACACGCCGTCGGCGATCTCCACGACGACGACGTCCGTGTCCGTCTCGGACAGTGCGTCGATGACGTTCACCGTCAGGGACCGGACCTGTTCGAAGTCGAGCCGGAAGGTCGTGGCGTAGCCGAAGTCGGTGAAGTCCAGCACCTTGGCGGCACCCCCGTCGTGGTAGATCATCGGGTCGTTGCCCGCGCCGGTGCCGGTGGACTTGCCGGCCGAGACCTTCAGCCCGGCGTTGGTCAGGCCGTTGACCAGGGTGGCCATGGCCGTGGACTTGCCGGAGTTCATGGAGCTGCCCAGCACGCCGATGACCGTGGGCCGGCCCGGGAGGGCGCCGGCCAGCTCGGGGGCCGTGGCCTCGGTGGAGGGCACCGGGTTCAGGACGTAGGGGGCGAAGCGGGTCAGGTTCACGATGCCCAGGTCATCCGCGAGCAGGCCGAGCGGCTCGATCCGCGTGGGGTCGTCCACGGTGGCGTGCTGCTCGGTGACCATCCCGGCCACGCCGCCGGCGGCGACGAGGTGGCACGGCTCGAGCGAGTCCGGCACGTGCGCCAGGAACTGGTCCGCGGCGTAGCGGTGCCCGTAGGCCAGCAGCACCAGGGCGCCCGGGAACAGGATCGCCTTGCGGGACTCGGGGGTCTCGATGCGCTTGTGGTTCAGGATCTCCGTCACGCGGGCCACCACCACGTCACCGGCCCGCGGGCTGACGGTGGGCCCGGCGGCCAGGTGGAACGCCCCGGGCTCCGCCTCGATCGCGCTGGACACGAACCGGGTCGTGTAGGACCCCTGCACACGGCCGGGCAGCTCGAGGCGCTGGTAGGTGGCCCCGGCGGTCTCCACCAGGGGCAAGGTGGCGGGGTTGGTCATCTCGATCGTCATGGCAGGTCCCTCTCACTCGCTGTGCGTCCGTGACCGTCCGGGATCCCCCCGCCGGCCTCGCATCCCATGGAAGCAAGCGCCCATGAACCGCACATGAGCAGCAGATGAGAGCCCTCTCATCTTCGGCGCTCCCGCCGGGCGGTCGCCTCTGACGAGGGCGTTCAGCGCTCGGCGTCCCCCGCCCGACCGACCTGTGTGAGAGGCCTCACGCGGGCTGGTCGCGGGGCAGCAGCAGGGAGGCCAGGACCAGGGACACGGCGGCGAGCGCCACGGTCATGACCACCGTGCCCGGCCAGCCCAGCGCGGTGAGGAACACCCCGCCCAGCCAGCCGAAGACGCTGGAGCCGGCGTAGTACCCGAGGTTGTACAGGGAGGTCGACTGGGCCCGGCCGGCCGCGGCGGCTGCACCGGCCCACCCCGAGGCCACCGCGTGGGCGGCGAAGAACGCCCCGGTGAAGACCACGGTGGCCGTCAGCACGGCCCACACGCTGGGCACCAGGGTGAGCAGGACCCCGGCGACCATCACCACGGTGGCGGTGCGCAGCACGACGCGCCGCCCGAAGCGCGCCGCCAGCCGGCCCGCCAGCGGCGAGGTCCAGGTGCCCGCCAGGTACGCCAGGAAGACCAGGGAGACCACGGCGAGGGGCAGTCCGAAGGGTTCCTCCGTGAGGTGGTAGCCCAGGTAGTTGTACATGGCCACGAACCCGCCCATCAGCAGCGTGCCCTGGGCGTAGATCGCCAGCAGGACCGGCGAGCGCAGGTTGCCGGTCAGGGCGGCCAGGGCCTGCCTCAGGGTCGTGCGGTGCGGGGTGAACCGGCGGGCGGCGGGCGCGAGGGCGAGGAAGCCCGCCGCGCAGGCCACGGAGAGCGCCGTGACCACCAGCATGCCCAGCCGCCAGTCCCACTCCTCCCCCACCGGGGCCGCGACGATGCGCCCGGTCAGGCCGCCCACGGTGGTGCCGGAGATGTACGTGCCGGCCGCGGCCGCCGCGGCGAAGCGGTGCACCTCCTCGGTCAGGTAGGCGATCGCCAGAGCCGGCACCCCGCCCAGCGCCAGTCCCTCCAGGAAGCGCAACCCGAGCACGGCCTCGAACGCCGGGACCGCGGCGGCGGCCAGGGAGCACACACAGGCAGAGAGGATCGCCCAGGCCATGGCCCGCTTGCGGCCGAACCGGTCGCCCGCGTAGGACCAGGGGATCACGCTCACGGCCAGCCCCAGGGTGGCCAGGGACACCGTCAGCGCCGCGTCCTGTGCGGAGACCCCCAGGTCGGCGCTGATCAGCGGCAGCATCGCCTGCGGGGAGTAGAGCTGGGCGAAGGTCGCGACGCCGGCCAGGAACAGTCCCAGCAGCAGCCGCCGGTACCCTCCCGTCCCGGGCTCGTGGCCGGACCACGTGGCGTTCCCTGATCCGTTCATCCTTGCGACTCTAGACCGTCGTCCGCACGCGTCCGCCCGCGACGGACCGGCGGGCCGGCGGGCCGGGCGCCGTCCGGCCACCGGTACGGGCGGCACCTGGCCTAGGATGGCCTCTCGTGATGACATCTGTGGATCTGAGCCAGTCCTTCAAGGCCTACGACGTGCGGGGCATCGTCGGGGAGACGATCACCGCCGAGTCCGTGCGCGCGGTGGGTGCCGCCTTCGTGGACGTACTGGGGCTGGCCGGCGACCGCGTGCTGGTGGGCGGGGACATGCGGCCCTCCTCCCCCGAGTTCGCCCAGGCCTTCGCCGAGGGCGCCACGGCGCGCGGGGCCGACGTCGTGATGCTGGGACTGGTCTCCACGGACATGCTCTACTACGCGTGCGGGGTGGAGCAGGCGGCCGGCGTGGTGTTCACCGCCTCCCACAACCCGGCCGAGTACAACGGCATGAAGATGGCCCAGGCCGGCGCCGTCCCGGTGTCCTCGGACACCGGCCTGTTCGAGATCCGGGACGTGGCCCAGCGCTACCTGGACACCGGTGAGGTCCCCGCCGCGGACCGCACCGGTGCGGTCACCGAGCAGGACATGCTCGCCGGCTACGCCTCCTACCTGCGGTCCCTGGTGGACCTCTCCGGCATCCGGCCGCTGAAGGTCGTGGTGGACGCCGGCAACGGCATGGCCGGCAAGACCACGCCGGCGGTCCTGGGCGACGCCGTGCTCGAGCCGCTGCCGCTGCAGGTCGTCCCGCTGTACTTCGAGCTCGACGGCACGTTCCCGAACCACCCGGCCAACCCGCTGGAGCCAGAGAACCTGCGGGACCTGCAGCGCGCCGTGACCGAGCACGGGGCGGACATCGGCCTGGCCTTCGACGGTGACGCGGACCGTTGCTTCGTCATCGACGAGCGGGGCGAACCGGTCTCCCCCTCGGCCGTGACCGGCCTGGTG
>DATBUG010000193.1:0-9146 GCA_036516315.1 Citricoccus sp. | reverse complement strand
CCCACGACGACGGCCCCGGCCCGCTGGGCCTCCAGCGCCAGGATGCCGACCATCGCCTCGTGGTCGTAGGTCACGTAGGCGCCCTCGGTGGGCGGGCCGCCGACGGGGATCCACCAGAGACGGAAGAGCCCGAGGATGTGGTCCACCCGGATGCCCCCGGCATGGCGGAGGACGGAACGCAGCATGTCCCGGTAGGCGCGGTAGCCCGTCTCGGCGAGCCGCTCCGGATGCCACGGTGACTGCGACCAGTCCTGGCCGAGCTGGTTGTACATGTCCGGCGGGGCGCCCACGGACATCGGCCCCACCAGCAGGTCCTGGAGCATCCAGGCGTCGGCGTTGCCGCGGTCGGCGCCCACGGCCAGGTCCTGCATCAGGCCCAGGCGCATGCCGGCATCGCGTGCGGCCCGTTGCCCCGCCTCCAACTGGGTGTCGCACAACCACTGCAGCCAGCGGTGGAAGTCCACCTGCTCGGCGAGCTCGTCCCGGTACCGTTCGGCCAGCGGGCCACCGGGGACCACCCCGGGGTCGTCCCAGACGGCGTCGTCGTGGGGGAAGGCCGAGCGCAGGGCGCACCACAGCGCGAAGTCCTCGAGCCCCTGCCCCTCGGCCCGGCAGTACAGGCGGTAGGCCTTCTCCCGCTCCGCCGTCCGGGGGACCCGGTGGATCAGCCGCAGCGCCTCGAGCTTCGCCCCGTAGGCGGCGTCGCGGTCCAGGGCCTGCGGGTCCGTGTTCTCCTGGCGCAACCACCGCGCCTGCTCCTCGACGCGGGCCTGGTCCGCGGCCTCCAGCCCGGCGTACTCGGGCACGTCCTCGATGCGCAGGTACATGGGGTGCAGGAATCGGAGGGTGCTGGGGGAATAGGGCGAGGAGACCACGGGCGGGGCGGGGGCGGAGGCATGCAGAGGATTGGAGAGCACGTAGTCGCCACCGTGTCCGGCGGTCTCCACGGCCAGCTGGGCCAGGTCCCGCAGGTCGCCCAGCCCCCAGGACGCGGACGACCGGGTGGAGTACAGCTGGACGGCCAGGCCCCACCCGCGCCGCTCGGCGAAGGAGTCGGCGGTGTCGAGCCGGTCCGGCACGACGATCAGCGTGGCCTCGACCTCGTTGCCGTCCTCCAGGTCGGCCACGAGAGTGTGCCAGCCCAGCGGCAGGTCCGCGGGGAGCCGGAACGTGGCCTGGCCGATGAGCGCGCCGTCGACGGGCTGCGGCTCGGTGAAGTCCTCCAGTTGCTCCAGCGTCCTGGCCCCGCCGTCCTCCAGGCGGACCCGGACCGCGACGGCCGTGCCGTGCGGGACGTGGACGGCCACGGAGCTGCCCGAACCGGCGTGGGCCACCGTGGTGGGCGGCAGCACCCGCCGCCAGGGCTCGAGCTGCCGGCGTTCGAGGGCCTCCTCGAGCCCCGCGCGCCCCTGAGGGTCCACGGGGCAGCCGAAGGCCTCGAGGATGGCGGCCAGCGTCCGGTCCGGCACCTCGTTCTGGCGGCCGTCGTGCCCCTGGTACGAGGTCTGGACTCCATAGGCCTGGGCCAGGCGGTGGAGCAGGTCTCGGGCGTCCGTCATGGCAGGATGGCCTCTCTCGGGTCCGGGGGCGTCAGGACCACGGGTGGCGTGGACCCACGGTCCCGATTATGGCAGGGGCCGCCACGGTGACGTTAAGTCAGTGGTTAAAAGCCCGTGGGGCCGGTCCTGGACCGGCCCCACGGGCGTGACCCGGCGTGACCGGGGATATCAGTGCGCGAGGGGGGACTTGAACCCCCACGCCCTTGCGGGCACAGCGACCTCAACGCTGCGCGTCTGCCAATTCCGCCACTCGCGCGCACTGTCTGCCACCTCGAAAGGCAGCGATGGACAGCCTAGCACGACTTCGGACCGGTCCCGGACACGCGGCGGGGCCGGGGTGTCGTGGACGCCGCGCCGGGGTGTCGTGTGCCCCGCGCCGCAGCACCCGACGGCGGCGCTCGATAGTCTGGACGGCATGACCGCAGCTCCGTCCACCGGCCCCGGTGCGTCCCAGGAATCCCCGTTCCGCGAGGAGGTCGTCCGCATCTGCCGGGACCTGATCCGGATCGACACCTCGAACTTCGGGGGCAACGTCTCCCGCGGTGAGCCGGAGGCCGCAGCGTACTGTGCCGCGTTGATGCGCGAGGCCGGCATGGAACCGCAGACCTTCGAGTCCGCACCGGGCCGCGTCTCCGTCGTCGGGCGCGTCACCGGCTGGGACCGGCAGGCCCCCGCCCTCGTGCTGCACGGCCACCTGGACGTCGTCCCGGCGGACGAGTTCGAGTGGAGCGTGGACCCGTTCGGTGCCGAGCTGCGCGACGGCATGGTCTGGGGCCGGGGCGCCGTGGACATGAAGGGCATGGACGCGATGATCCTCACCGTCCTGGGACGGCTGCACCGTTCCGGTCAGCGGCCGCGCCGCGACCTGGTGGTCGCGTTCTTCGCCGATGAGGAGGCCGGCGGGGTCTACGGGGCCCGATGGCTGGTGGACCACCACCCGGAACTCTTCGCCGGGGCCACGGAGGCCGTCAGCGAGGTCGGCGGGTTCTCGACCGAGATCCGGGGCCGCCGCGCCTACCTGTTGCAGACCGCGGAGAAGGGCCTGGCCTGGCTGAACCTGACGGCGCAGGGCGCGCCCGGGCACGGTTCGGGCGTGCACGCGGACAACGCCGTCACCCGCCTGGCCGGTGCCGTGCAGCGGATCGGCGAGCACGAGTGGCCGCTGCACTACACCAAGACCACGCGGGCGCTGCTCGAGCAGGTCGCGGAGATCTGCGGCACCGAGTTCGACGAGGCGGACCCGACCCCCCAGCTGGAGGCCCTCGGCACGGCCGCCCGGTTCGTCGGCTCCACCCTGCGCAACAGCGCCAACCCCACGGGGCTGACCGCGGGGTACAAGCACAACGTCATCCCGGGCCGCGCGGCGGCCACCGTGGACGTCCGCTTCCTGCCGGAACAGGAGGAGGAGGTCATGGAGGTGCTGCGGTCCCTGGCCGGCTCGGGCGTCGAGTTCGCCCACGAGCACCGGGACATCTCCCTGGAGGTCCCCTTCTCGGGCGACCTCGTGGACCTCATGGTCCGCAGCGTCCAGGCCGAGGACCCGGACGCCCCCGTCCTGCCGTTCATGATGTCCGGGGGCACGGACAACAAGTCCCTGTCCCGGCTCGGGATCGCGGGCTACGGCTTCGCGCCGCTGCAGCTGCCGGCCGACCTGGACTTCACCGGGCTGTTCCACGGGATCGACGAACGCGTGCCGGTCGAGGCCCTCGACTTCGGCTGCCGGGTCCTGTCCCGCCTGCTCGAGCCCCGCTGACCCGCCACCCCTCCCCGCCCGTCGAAAGGATCGCCATGCCCACCCCCTCCGACCTCCGGACGCGCGTGCGCACCGCGCTCACCGAAGAGCTGCTCGCGGGCGTACGGGACCGGGCCGCCGGCTATGACGAGGCCAACGCCTTCCCGCACGAGGATGTGGACCAGCTCGCCGCGGCCGGGTACCTGGCCGCCCTGGCACCCACGGCGGACGGGGGGCTGGGCTGGGACCTGCAGTCCGTCGTGGCCGGCCAGCGCCTGCTGGCCATGCACGCCCCCGCCACCGCCCTGGCCGTGAACATGCACCAGATCTGGAACGGGGTGGCCCACGTCCTGGCGGGCCAGGGGGACGACTCGTTGTCCTTCATCCACCGCGAGTCCGCCGCCGGGGAGGTCTTCGCCTTCGGCATCTCCGAGGCCGGCAACGACGCTGTGCTCTTCGACTCCGACACCGTGGCCGAGCCGCAGCCGGACGGTTCCTACCGGTTCACGGGCACCAAGATCTTCACCACGCTGTCCCCGGTCTGGACGCGACTGGGGGTCTTCGGCAAGACCCCGGACGGCGAGCAGCTCGTCTTCGGCTTCCTCGACCGCGCTTCCGGGGGCTGGAGCGCGGACGAGTCCTCCTGGGACATGCTCGGCATGCGCGCCACCCAGTCGCACACCACCCGCCTGGACGGCGCCATGGTGCCGGCCGAGCGGATCGTGCGGCACATCCCCACCGGACCCAACGCGGACCCGCTGACGTTCGGGATCTTCGCCTCGTTCCTGACCCTGGTCGCGGCGGTCTACACCGGCATCGGTGAGCGCGCCGTCGAGCTGGCCGTGCAGAACCTGCACCGGCGCACCTCCAAGGTCACCGGAGCGTCCCTGTCCCAGGACCCGGTGCTGCGGTACAAGACCGCGGAGGCCAGCCTGCGCCAGCTCGCCGTCGACACCCAGCTGCGGTCCGTGGCGGCGGACATCGACGCCGGCGCCGACCTCGGTCCCGAGTGGTTCCCGCGCCTGGTGGCCGCGAAGACACAGGCCGTGCGCACCGCCAAGGCCCAGGCGGACTTCGCCCTCGAGGCCTCCGGCGGGGCGGCCTACCACCGGGGCAGCGAGCTGTCCCGGATCTACCGGGACGTCATGGCCGGCGTGTTCCACCCCTCCGACGACGAATCGGCCCACCAGACGCTGGCGAACGCCCTGCTCGGGCCCGTCGCGTAGGCCCTGGCGCTCAGGCCGTCAGCGTCGACTCCACCCGCATGACGCGCCGGCGCATCCAGTACCGGCGCGTCCCGCCCTGGTAGAGCACCGAGCGCTGCAGCTCCCACTTGCCGTACTCGGCGTGCTCGACCACCCGCCGCCGGGCCTCGGCGAGGGAGTCGCGGGGGGCGACGGTGACCACAAGGTACTCCCAGTTGTTGCGCCGGGAGAGCGAGTCGAGGCCGCTGGCCGGCTCACGGTCCTGCATGGTTCTCCTTTGCGGATCCGACACATGGGGCGGGTGACGTGAAAACCCTATGCCAGACCTCGAACGAGCGGCTACCGTGAGGGCCATGAGCATCGATCCGCGCGTGGCCCTCGAGGCCCTGGTTTCCGCATTCCACGAGCATCTGGCGGCAGCGACCACCAAGCGTGACGACGACGATCCGGCCGTCGAGGCGGCGTTCTTCAGCGTGGCCGACGCCTTCGAGGCCTACGAGGACGCCCTGTACGCGGCCACCGGCGAGTTCACCCCGCTGGACGTCTACGACGATGACGACGAGGACGATGACGAGGACGTGCTGGACGACGAGGACGACCTGGAGCCGATCGAGTAGTCCGCCTCCTCGTCCACGCATCCCCGCCGGTGGCACGGGCGCCCGCCGGCGGGGATGATCTTCCCCACGACCCCGCGCCACGGCGGTCACGCGCGCCCGGTCAGGGGCGGGTGGTGCCGTAGGGTTCTCTGATGTGAACTGGTTAGAAGCGATCATCCTGGGACTCGTCCAGGGCCTGACGGAATTCCTCCCCATCTCCTCCTCGGCCCACTTGCGGATCGTCGGGGAATTCCTGCCGGGCGCGGCCGACCCCGGGGCCGCCTTCACCGCCATCACCCAGATCGGCACCGAGCTGGCCGTGCTCCTCTTCTTCTGGCGGGACATCGTCCGGATCATCGGCCGCTGGTTCCGCTCCCTGTCCGGATCGGTGCCGCGCAACGACCCTGACGCGCGGATGGGCTGGCTGATCATCATCGGCTCGGTGCCGATCGGCGTGGCCGGCCTGCTGTTCGAGGACTACATCGACACCAGCTTCCGCTCGCTGTGGATCGTGGCGACGATGCTGATCGTCTTCGGCCTGCTGCTGGCCGTGGCCGACTCCCTGGGGCGCCAGGTGAAACCCCTGGAGAAGCTCACCGTGCGGGACGGCATCCTCTACGGTCTGGCCCAGATGATGGCCCTCATCCCGGGGGTCTCCCGCTCCGGCGGCACCATCACGATGGGCCTGGCCCTGGGCTACACCCGCCAGGCGGCGACCCGTTACGCGTTCCTGCTCGCCGTCCCGGCCGTCTTCGCCTCCGGGTTCTACAAGCTGTTCAAGGCCCTGGCCGAGCCGGGCCAGCAGGGGGCCTACGGCATGGGGGAGACCGCCCTGGCCACCGTCGTGGCCTTCGTGGTCGGCTACGTCGTCATCGGGTGGCTGATGCGCTTCATCTCCACCAACTCGTTCAAGCCCTTCGTGTGGTACCGGATCGGCCTCGGCGTGGCGCTCTACGTCCTCCTGGGACTGGGCGTCATCAACGCCTGAGACCCGCCAGCCCACCCGTCCCCGTCCCCGAGTAGCTGAGGAACACCGAGCACCCCATGGAATCCTGGAACACCCCGTTGCCGGCGCTGCTGCCGGTCCAGCCCGACCGGCTGAAGATCCACGACACCGCGACGCAGTCGCTGCGGCACCCCGGTAACCTCGCCGAGGCCTCGCTGTACGTCTGCGGGATCACCCCGTACGACGCCACGCACCTGGGGCACGCGAACACCTACGTGGCCTTCGACCTGCTCAACCGGTACTGGCGGGCCTGCGGCCTACCGGTGACCTATGTGCAGAACGTCACGGACGTGGACGACCCGCTGCTGGAGCGGGCCACCGCGACCGGGGTGGACTGGCGCGAGCTCGCGGCCAGCCAGACGGAGCTGTTCCGCTCGGACATGGAGGCCCTCAACGTCCTGGCCCCGGACCACTACGTGGGGGCTACGGAGACCGTGGACTGGGTCGTCGCCGCCGTCGAGGCCCTGGTCGCCAACGGTACGGCGTACACCGTACCGGGCGCGGCGGGCGAGCCCGACGGCGACGTCTACTTCTCGATCGACGCCGCCGAGGACGCCACGGACTGGACGCTGGGCAGCGTGGGCCGGCTGGAGGCCGCCGAGATGACCCGGGTCTTCCCCGAACGCGGTGGGGACCCGGACCGGCCCGGCAAGCGCCATCCGCTGGACCCCCTGCTGTGGCGCGTGGCCCGGCCGGGCGAGCCCACCTGGGACGGGGGAAGCCTGGGGACGGGCCGCCCGGGCTGGCACATCGAGTGCTCGGCCATCGCCCGCCGGCTGCTGCCGGCGCCGTTCACCGTCCAGGGCGGAGGCTCCGACCTGCGCTTCCCGCACCACGAGTTCAGCGCCGCCCACGCCACCGCCGCGGACGGCGAGCCGCTGGCGCAGGCGTTCGTGCACGCCGGCATGGTGGGCCTGGACGGGGAGAAGATGTCCAAGTCCCTGGGCAACCTCGTGCTGGTCTCCGAGTTGCTGCGGTACGGGGCGGAGGCCGCGGCCATCCGCGCCGCGCTGCTGGACAACCACTACCGCAGCGACTGGGAGTGGACCACGGACCTGCTGGACCGGTCCACGGCCCGCCTGGCGCGCTGGCGCCGGACCCTGGAGGCCGAGGAACCCGGCGACGGGGTCGCCGTGCTGGCCGCGATGCACCGCTGCCTCTCCGAGGACCTCGACACCCCCGGTGCCCTGGCGGAGCTGGACGCCTGGGCGGAGCGGGCCGCGGCGCGCGGCCCCGTGGACCCGATCCCTGCCCCCGGACCGGCCACCCCGGACGTGCGCACCGTCGTGACCTCCCTGCTGGGGGTCCAGCTCTGAGCACGGGGGACGGCGCGGGCGGTCACTCCCGCCGGCGCCGGCGCAGGTAGCGCTCGAACTCCCGGGCGATAGCCTCGCCCGAGGCCTCGGGCAGGTCCTCGGTGTCCCGGGCCCGCTCGAGCTGCTCGACGTAGGCGGCGACGTCGGGGTCCTCCCCGGCGAGCTCGTTGACGCCCCGCTCCCACGCCTCGGCGTCCTCCGCGAGGGGCTTCAGGTCGAGGGTGACCTGCAGGAGGTCCTCGAGGCGGCGCAGCAGCGCCAGCTCCGCCTTAGGCGAAGGCGCCTGGGCCACGTAATGGGGCACGGTCGCCCACACGGAGACCGTGGGCAGGCCGGCGCGGGCCGCGGTGTCCGTGATGACCCCGACGATGCCGGTGGGGCCCTCGTAGGTCGGGCGCCGGGCGCCGAGCAGCTCGCGCAGCTCCGGGTCGGCGCTGGACGGGGTCGCCGGCAACGGCCGGGTGTGCGGCACGTCCGCCAGCAGAGCGCCCAGCATCACCACGGCGTCCACGTTCTGCTCGGCCGCGTGGGTGAGCAGCTCGGCCGTGAATGCCTGCCAGCGGTAACTGGGCTCCGCGCCGCTGACCAGCAGCAGGTCCACCCCGTCCGGGGAGGTCGTGGCCCGGTACATCCGGGTCTGCGGCCAGGACAATGTGCCGAGTCCGTCGGCGTCGCGCACCACGGTCGGCCGGGTGAACTGGTAGTCGTAGTAGTCCCCGTCGGTCAGGGACCCCGCAGCCGTGGCCCCGAGCTGGCGCCGCAGCAGTTCTACCGCGTCGGTGGCCGCCTCCCCGGCGTCGTTCCAGCCCTCGAACGCGGCCACGAGGATCACGGGCCGGCGGCCGGTGACGGTCCCCGCCAGGTGATCGGGCAGGCCGCCCGGGTGGGGTACCGGCTGCGCCGGCGTCCCGTCCGCGCCACCGGTCCCGCCGGGCCCACCGGCCTCGCCGGGTCCGTTCCTGTCCTCGTTCTCCTGCGCCATGACTGCCACCCTAGACCCGCGCAGGGGGCCGTGCCAGACGTCCGCCGGGCGGGTTGGCCCGGCGCGCGCCCGTAGACTGGGGACCATGCCCACCCCTGCCGATGCCGCTGGCCCGCGTCCGGGCGCGGACCGTCCCGCCGCCGTCTTCTGGGACATGGACGGGACCCTCGTGGACACCGAACCCCTGTGGAACGCCAGCCAGCAGCGTCTGGTGGAGAAGGCCGGGGGCACCTGGAGCACCGCACTGGCCCACTCGCTGGTGGGCCAGGCCCTGGACCACGGTGCCCGTCTCCTGCAGGACGCCGGGGTGCGCCTGGGGGTCGAGGAGATCATCGCGCGCACCATGGGGGACGTCGTGACGGGGATCAGCCGCGGACTGCCGTGGCGCCCCGGCGCCCGGGAGCTGCTGGCGGCGTTACGGGCCGCGGGCGTGCCGAGCGCGTTGGTGACCATGTCCCACGCCCCGCTGGCCCGTGCCGTGGCGGAGGCCATGCCCGCCGGGACCTTCGAGTTCCTCGTCACCGGGGACATGGTGCTGCACGGCAAGCCCCATCCCGAGCCCTACGCCACCGCCGTGGCCATCATGGCCTGCCGGGTGCAGGGCCTGCAGGCCGGGCACTGCGTGGCGGTCGAGGACTCCCCGCCCGGACTGGAATCGGCCGCCGCGGCGGGGCTGCCGGTCGTGGCCGTCCCGCACGTGCTCACCCTGCCGGAGGACCCGCGCTGGGAGCGGTGGGAGTCCCTGGCCGG